>JBCCZF010000114.1:0-7671 GCA_039188035.1 Bacteroidota bacterium
AATAGCCATAGGCGTTAAAGCGCCACCATATCCACTTTAAGGCATTGGCCGCGGCATAGCCCCCGTAAAGCGCCGAAGTGAGCCATAACGTAAGGGTGTTTATGGAAGAGGCAAAAAATCCACCGATGAGCCCAACGACCACGATAATGATCGAGGCCAAATAGCTATACCGTACATAGGTTTTTGCCGAAGCGTTTGGGTTGATGTATTTTTTATAAATATCGTTGACAATATAGGCCGGGGCCGAATTGATAAAGGCCGCAAAGGTACCCATAAAGGCAGCCAAAAGACCCGCCAGTAAAAGGCCCTTGAACCCAATGGGCACAAAACGTTGGATGGCCATGGGGAGTATGGTCTCAAAATCTATCCCGTCTCCCATGGCCTGGAGTTCCGGCCCAAGATAAACGATCCCCAAAACGGCAAACCCGGCGATCATTAGATAACGGGGCACGGAAAGTACAACAATGGTAAGACCACTCATTTTTGAGGCTTCCCGCTCATTCCGGGTAGACAGTACCCGTTGCATATCATAACTGGGCACCGGGCCCGCCAAACTCGCAAAAATGCCCTTGAACAGCATCATCATAAACAAAAACCCAAAAAGGGAGAAACCATCCTCCTCTATCTTGGCATTGACACTATCGATATACCCCGTCCAATCCAAATCTAGTTCCCAACCAAAGAACACATTGTTCCAGTTTTCGGGAACCGCCGCCGCTATCTGCTCCCCCGAAACCGTGGTAAAAGCAATATATCCGATTACAAAACAGGAAATGGTCATTATGATAAACTGTAGCACTTCCGTCCCCACAACGCTGTACATTCCGCCTTTAAGGGTATAAATGGTGGTGAGCCCAATAACGATTAGCGCATAGGCCTGCTCTGAATCCACTACTAAAGGGCCCATTTCAAAAGCAAGGTCCCACGGGAAGAAAATCGTGGCAAACTTGCCAATGCCCTCAAAGAAATACGCAATAAAGCCCAGCGTACTGATTATGGCGAATACCGTGACGATGATATGGGACAATTTGGCCCCAAAGGTCTTTCCAAAGCGATAGGTGATCCATTGTGCTCCCGTCATTACATTGGAACGGCGTAACCATGCCGCCAAAAAGACCATCACAAATACTTGGTTCCAAACCGGCCACAACCAAGGCAACCAGGAACTCTTAAGACCGTAGACAAACATAATGGTCACAGCCCACATGGTTCCGGAGATATCGAACATGCCAGAGGCATTCGACAATCCCAGATAGTACCAGGGTATCTCATTCCCCCCTAGAAAATAGGAATCAATATTCTTGGAGGCCCTCTTGGACACCCAAAGACCGAAAAGGACGGTAATCACTACATATCCTATTATTATCGCTAAATCAATTCCTGATAGTTCCATACAAATCGTTTGGTTGGTTAGTGTATCTGGTTTCTGGTTTCCTGGAAAAATAGCAATTTTCCCGAAACCGGGACGCAAACCGATTCTATATAATGATGTAATCCAAACTTTTTCATATTGGCCAAAAAGTTTAAATCACTTCTAATTTTTTATCTCGTAATTTTTCCACAATTATCTTTTCGGGGGCCATACCGATAAATCAAAGAAATCCTGCCTACTGCTTATGGCTACCGTTTACCGTTTCCCAATCCCCAGCTCTTGTTCGGTTCCGGTCCCATAACAAAATCCAAGGTTCCTCCGGAAACAAGCTCTTCATGACGTACATATGTCCTTTCCAGTGGCTTTCCGTTTAAACTAGCGGATTGAATGTACTTGTTGATCGATGACGTATTCTTGGCCGAAATGACAAACTGCGTAGTATCCGAGAGGGACAGTACCGCCTTGTCAAAAATGGGACTCCCTAATTCGTACTGGCCCGAGGCCGGATTCATGGGATATAATCCCAAGGCACTGAACACATACCAGGCGGACATTTGCCCACAATCCTCATTACCACTCAAGCCATCCGGTTTTGTGGTGTACTGGGTATCCAAAATCTCCCTTACCCAATACTGGGTACGCCATGGTTGTCCGGCTTTATTGAACATATAGGCAATATGATGGCTGGGTTCATTGCCGTGGGCATATTGGCCGATTAGACCCGTTATATCTGCCGAAATATTCTCCCCAACAATTTCCGAACTTTCATTGAAGAGCTGCTCCAGCCTTTTGACAAAGGCCTCTTTTCCCCCGTGAACATGGATAAGTCCCGATACATCATGGGGTACAAACCAACTGTGCTGCCATGCGTTACCCTCCGTATAGTCCGTGTTTTCCCTATGATCGGAGCGTTTGGGATCAAAAGGGGCATTCCAGGTATTGCCATCGGAGGACTTCCCCCTCATAAACCCGGTGGTTTTGTCAAAAAGATGTGTATAGGCCTGGGAACGCTCCATGAAATAGGCATAATCCTCCGTATGCCCCAGATCTTTGGCCATTTGTGCCACGCACCAATCATTATAGGCAAATTCAAGGCTAATGGTGACCGATTCGTCCAATACATCAAAAGGAATATAGCCATATTCCCTATAGGGCTTTAATCCCCGGGAATCACCCATCATGGTATTCTTAAGCGCATTATAGGCCGTATTTACATCATACTCCCGAAATCCCTTTACATACGCTTCGGCAATAACGGAAACTGCATGGTTCCCGGTCATGGTATTGGTCTCATTGCCGTAGAGCGTCCACACCGGAAGCGTTCCTTGTTCCCCATAATAAGCCAGCATGGACCGGATAATATCGTCAACCCTTTGGGGTTGTACGAGGTTCAATAGGGGATGTTGGGCCCTAAAGGTGTCCCAAAGCGAGAAGGTGGAGTACGCACCCTTTCCATTGATTTTGGCTATACTGTCGTTTTGAAGCCGAAACTCCCCATTTGTATCACTAAAGCGTACCGGAGCCAAATGTGTATGGTACAGTGCGGTATAAAAAATGGTTTTCAGCGAATCCACTGGGGTCTCAACATCAATTCTATCCAATTCTTTATGCCATTGCCCCTCCGTTTGGGAAAGAACTGCATCAAAGGTATCGGAACCCTCCTGCTCCAGGTTCATTTGGGCGTTTTCCACACTCACCGTGGAAAGGGCCACCCGTACTTCCATAGGAACAGATTCCTTTTCATAGAAGAATTGGCCTCCTGTTTTTATGCCACTGGCACGCACTCCAGGTATTGATTGCCCGTCTATCCCCAACATATATCCTTGCATAGGGGCCGAAGTGGCAATCGCAAAAAACACCTTTTGGTTTTTGGCCCATCCGGTGCTAAATCGATGCCCTGTAATCAGAGTGTCGTTTGCTATTTTAATCTCGCTTTTCGTTGGCTTGTCCCAATTTATGGCATACCCCAGATCCAAGATAAAGGAAGGAGATCCTTGATCCGCCTCGGAAAAGTCATAGCGGTGATAGGCCACATAGTCATTCGCAGTAAGTTCCACATTGATTTTTGGGTCTTCCAGAAATACCTGATAATACCCTGGTGAAGCCTTCTCCCTTTGATGGGAGAACCGGGAAATGTAGGGCAGGGAATCCCTAGGTTTTCCAAAACGCTCCAATGCCATGGCACTCGTAGTGGGCATTAGAAGAACATCGGTAAGGTCTCCGATGCCCGTGCCGCTTAAGTGCAACTGCCCAAAACCGGAAATAATGGAATCCGTAATGTGATATCCGGAGCACCAATCCCATCCTGCGGTTCCATTATCCGGACTTGGCTGCACCTTTCCAAAAGGAGCCGTTGCCCCTGGAAAGGTGTGTCCATGACCACCAGTACCTATAAAAGGGTCTACGTAATCGCTATTCGTTACCTTGTAATCCGGCCTACCTTCCTTTTTTTGGCAGCCCCACAGGAGACAAAGAAACAGGCCCGTAAGCGGTATTGCATATCTTACTGCGCCAAAAGCCTTCTTAAAAAAGAGCATATATTACATTTAAAAAGTACATCTATCAAAACCTTCCACATGTAGGAGAAGCAATACGACCAACCTTGTTTGCCCTTAACCCCTGATTTGGAACGGTGTTGTAAATGGTTTATCATAGTCCCATTAGGCCGCCTATACCCTGCCGGAAGCAACCGGGAAAATAACCTTAAATATAGCTGTTTATACCATGATAGAAATTATTTTAGACCAACGACTTGGCAAACATCCTTAACATCATAAAAACACAACTTGAACCTCTACCTCCATGTATGTAAATGACGAAGTCAAAAACGCAACTGTAGATGAATCCTTTAAAATATGGGAACCCAGTTATGTACACCATATTGTCTTTTGGGTAATCTATTTCGCGTTCAACACGCTACGCTGGGAAAATGTCCATAATGATTTTCTGTATTCGCTTAAGACCAACCTTATCGGTTTTCCCATACATATAACACTAGCCTACTTTAACATTTACTACTTAATGCCTAAACTGGTGTATACCAGACGCTATGTGGCCTACGCTTTTGCGGTTTTGTTATCCTTGTTTTTTATGTTACTGGTGAAGTTCAACCTAACCTATTACCTGGTGGGAACCAATGTAATGCCCGAAGCTGCTACAGTAGTGGACACCATAACCTTAAACTATGCCATTGTCACCATGTTGGGCGAACTCTATGTGGTATCCTTTGTTACCGCCATTAAGGTCACTATCGATTGGTTAGGGGAAAAAAGAAAACTCCATGAGTTGGAGAGGAGACAATTGACCACGGAATTACGGTTTTTACGTTCCCAAGTGTCCCCGCATTTTTTCTTTAACACCCTGAACAATATTTATTCCCTTACCCTCGAAAAATCCAATAAGGCACCCGAGGTAGTGCTAAAGCTTTCGGAGCTGATGCGTTACCTTTTGTACGCCACCAAACAACCCAAGCAGGATTTGATCAAGGAACTGGATTGTATTCAAAACTATATCGATTTGGAACGCATCCGCTTTGATGATTCCCTGGAAGTGGACATTTCCATTTCCGGGAATCTGGAGAACAAAAAAATCGCCCCAATGCTCCTAATCCCCTTAATTGAGAATTGCTTTAAACACGGTGCCAACAAAAACCTGGGCAAAATGTCCATTACCATAGCCGTACAAGTAGAGGAGGACCTTTTGACGTTTAAGGTGTCCAATACCATTCCCCAAAATGGAAGTTCGGGGCACCTATCGGAAAGAGGCGGGGGTATTGGACTCTCCAACGTAAAGAAGCGTTTGGATCTGGGGTACGGGAGAAATGAGTACGAACTCACTATCTTTGAAAAGGAAAACAGATTCCATGTACATTTAAAGCTTAAAGTATGAAACCGCTACGCGTAATCATTGTAGACGATGAGCCTTTGGCCATCAACGTATTGAAGAATTATGTGGGCCAGGTAAAGGAACTTGAGCTTGTCCATACATTCTCCAATGCCATGGACGCCTCATCCTACCTCCAGTCCAATACCGTGGACATCATTTTTTTGGACATCAATATGCCCTTGTTGGACGGTCTCGATTTTTTGGCCAGTCTGCAGACCAAACCCATGGTAGTGATTACCACGGCCCATGAAGAATACGCCCTTAAGAGTTTTGAACGGGAAGCCATTGACTATTTGGTAAAGCCCATACCTTTCCCAAGATTCCTAAAATCTGTAAACCGAATTATCGCACTTAAGAAATCATCGGCCAAACCCCAAGGGGAACCATCGGAAAAACCCCATATTTTTGTAAAAGTCGACAAGAAAAAACTACAAAAAATATACCTGAGCGAAATTAGCGTTGTAGAAAGCTTAAAGGACTATATACGTATTACGGCGAATAGCGAGAAGTACATTGTGCATAAAACCTTGGGAAGTTTCACGGAAGAATTGCCGGCCTCCCATTTTATCCGTATTCATCGTTCCTTTACGGTGGCCATTGATAAGGTAAATGCCGTTGAAGGAAATTGCCTGGAAGTGAATGGCATACGATACACCATTGGCCGTAGCTACCTCAACAACGTAAAGGATAGAATTTTGAATAACTCGGTCAATTAGGCTGGTCGATTATGATATCGGATTTCCCCACTCCCCAAGTTACCCTTTCCTCATAAGGCCATGCGCCAATTCCACATAGCAAATCCCGGCTTTTGTGGCGGATAGAATCTTTGTCGCTTTGTAACCTTTATCACATTGTCTGCACGGGAAGCGCGTATTTTTGTATAAAACTAGAATATGGAAATCTTGTTAAAGCCCTGGCCCTGGTACGTTTCCGGGCCACTTATCGCTTTAATCATGCTGCTGCTGATCTTTTTTGGCAAAACCTTGGGTATGTCCTCCAATCTCAGGACACTTTGCAGTATAGGAGGTGCAGGAAAGTATGCCGATTTTTTTAGGTTTGATTGGAAGGCCCAACAGTGGAACCTTTCCGTAATGCTAGGCACCATCATAGGTGGATTTTTGGCGGTTACCTTCCTATCGGATGGGAGTGCCTTAGCCCTAAATTCTGTTGCGGTTTCAGATCTGGAGGCGCTGGGATTCCAACAGGTGGGGGAATCTTTAGTACCCTTGGAAATCTACGGTTGGGAGCACGTATTTCACCTTAAGGGCCTTGGTGTATTGATTGTCGCCGGTTTTCTTGTAGGCTTTGGAACGCGATATGCTGGGGGATGTACCTCCGGGCATGCCATTACCGGCCTTAGCAACTTACAGGCGCCCTCCTTGATTGCCGTAATCGGGTTTTTTATTGGAGGCTTATTGATGACCCATTTTTTGTTTCCTGTAATCTTTGGTTCATGAAGTTCTTAAAATTCCTGTTGATAGGGATTTTCTTTGGCATAATCCTGGTAAAGTCCGAAGCCGTATCCTGGTACAGGATATATGAGATGTTCACGTTTCAATCCTTTCATATGTACGGTATTATTGGATCGGCCGTGCTTGTGGGAATCCTTGGTATTGCACTCCTAAAAAAAAGAAACGCAAAGAATTCTACGGGAAGGATAATCCAACTGCCCGCCAAGGATAAAACTGTAACGCGCTATCTCGTGGGAGGTACTTTTTTTGGATTGGGCTGGGCCTTGGCCGGAGCATGTCCCGGTCCCATGTACGTTTTGCTGGGTACTGGAGTCCTAAGTATGTTTGTTGTTATTGCCGCTGCAGTGGCCGGCACCTTTTTTTACGGGCTTATCAAAGAAAAACTGCCCCATTGACGACTTAAACGATTTCCGCACTCAGTCCAGCCTGGAGCAATCGACTGCAACGGGGCTCCAAATCCCTATATTCCCCAGTCTTAACTGTACATTTTCCATTATAGTGTACAATTAGGGAGCACTGCTCTGCCTGTTCCGGCGTATGTTCGCATACGTCGATCAAGGTCTCTATAACGTGCTCAAAGGTATTCACGTCATCATTGAAAAGTACAATTTCGCTTAACTTACTAGTTTCTTCTTCTAAAAGAAGTTCTTCCGATATTTTTTCCCGAGTGCTCATAATAAGGTACTTATATCAACTTGATATACCTAAAATACGTATTTTACAGCAACCCAGCCGTTATTTTGCTTCTTTTTTTCAAATTCTAGATTTCCCTTGGCGCATTTTGCGGAAATGACAGGGATATCCTCCAAAAAGAACCCACTTAGAAAAAGTGAGCCCTGGGAATTAAGGCATTGGGCATAGATAGGAATATCCTTTTCCAGAATATTCCGATTGATGTTGGCCAGGATAATGTCGTATGTATTTCCGGAGAGTAAACTGGAA
>JBCCZF010000115.1:0-7609 GCA_039188035.1 Bacteroidota bacterium
CCGCAGCCAAAGAAATAACGTTGGATTTCCGAATCTCGTGGGGCAAAGGAACCTCGTCTACCCCCACCAACTCATCTCCGGTGGAAATCACCGCCACCTTGGGCCGTTTTTTTACCAGGATTCGGGATTTGCCCACTGTGGCCAATACTCCAATTTCCGCAGGGGAAATGCGCCTTCCCGGAGTTAGAACGACCTCTCCTTTTCTGTGATCGCTACCTTTTTGGTGGATATTTTGCCCTTTTTTGGGATTTTCCTTTACATGCGCAAGGCCATTTTTTATCTCCGTTTGCTCGTACATGATTACGGTATCCGCATTTTGGGGGACCACGGCACCAGTCATAATCTCCAAGCAATGGTCCATGGCCCCTAACTGTTGCGGTGGCATACCCGCACTTTGTATCCCATCAATAGGAAAAGTGGCTATTCCCTTCCCTAAGGCCATGGAATGGATGGCGATACCATCCCTGGTAGATCGATCAAAGGGTGGAAAATCCCTATCCGCCAAAACGGGTTCTGCCAAAACCCGACCTATACTTTCCAAAAGGGGAACCGTTTCCACACCCCATTCCTGGGTGTTCCCCATCACTTCCCTAAAAGCCTCATTAAATGAAATCATATCAATTCCAATCCATTTTTTAGCAACACCCGTAGCCCCACAAGGAAGACCAAAAGTGCGGTAAGTCGTTTTATGCGTATGGGTGACAGTCGTTTTAGACTTAAACGAATCCCCAATTGCCCCCCCAAAAATACGGTAAGTCCCAAGATTACCGTTTCCCTCCACGGCAATTCCAGGGTGCCCGCCCAAAGGAGTCCGCCCATTCCTGAAAGGGAATTTACCAAAATAAAGAAACTGGCCAAAGCAGCTATTTTTAAAGGTGTACCCCAGCGCATATGATGCAGCACAGGAGCTAAGAAGATACCCCCCCCAATACCTACCAATCCGGACAGTAGGCCAATGGCCGCCCCAATCAAATAATTGATTTCCTTTGGATAGTTGGTCACTTTAACCGATTTTGAAGTTCTGGAAAAGGTCTGCCACACCAAAAAAATGGCCGAGACCATCAAGGAGGCCCCAAGTATACCAAAAAACAACTGCTCGCTTAAGCGGAAGGAGGCCCCCAAAAAAGCCATGGGAACACTAGCGATAACAAAGGGTAAAAAATCCTGAAAGCGGGCATGTCCCTTTTTCCAATACAACCAGGTACTTCCAGAAACTACGACTAGATTACAGATAAGGGCCAAGGAGCGTATAACAAAAAAGCTGGCCAAAAAGAGGGTCAACAAGGCCAGGTAACTGGATCCACCACCAAACCCCACCGAGGCATACAGCGTGGCTATTACAAAAAAACCAAGGCATAACAGCAATAACCCCTCAGCACTTAGTAGCATGCCCCTTACGATTGTCCATGCCCCCTTCTATATTGATCAAGGTTGCTTTGGGATTCCCTTTTTGAAGTTGCGCAATGGCTTTTGCACTCCGTTTTCCGGATTGACACAAAACGTATACGGGATCATTAAAATCGATTTCCGTAATCCGTGCTTCCAAATCGCCTAATGGAATGTTTAGGCTGTCCTTCAGATGAGCGTCCTCATATTCCTTGGACGTTCGTACATCGATGAGCTGGACGGAACGGGACTTCCGCAAGGCCTTGAAATCCTTGACCGAAATAGACTTCATCACTGTTCCGCAATCCCAATCATAGCAGGTCTCCAATTTTTTAATGTTACTATTTTTTGGATTTTTTGAAAACCGTACGGTCCGTGTATTCAACGATAGGCCATCGAACAACAATACTTTCCCGGAAAGCACCTCCCCTACCCCCGTAATCACTTTTACGGTCTCCAAGGCCTGTAGATTGCCCACTATTCCGGGTATAACCCCCAAAACGCCATTTTCATCACAGTTGGGCACGGCATCTGGACCGGGCATTTCAGGGAAAAGGCAGCGATAAGTGGGCCCATTGGCATGGTTAAAAACACTGAGCTGCCCCTCGAACCCATGCAAGGCCCCATAGACAAAAGGTTTGTTTCGTATAACACAAGCATCGTTCACCAAATAACGGGTAGCGAAATTATCCGAGGCATCTACCACTACATCATAGGGAGCTATAATTTCCAAGGCATTTTCCCTGCTAAGAAAGGTATCGTGCAGTATGCAATAGGTATCCGAATTCTGCGCTTTTAGTTTTTGGGCCACAGAACGTACCTTGGAGCGTCCCACATCCCCCTCATCGAACAATACCTGACGATGTAAATTGGAAAGGGAGACAATATCCCCATCCACAATGCCCAAGGTACCAACGCCCATGGCATTCAAATAGGTAAGTACAGGTGCACCCAACCCCCCGGCCCCAACAACCAGCACCTTGGCTTTGGATAACCGCTTCTGGGCCCCGGAACCAAAGTCCCTCAAGGTGGTCTGCCTTAGATAGCGTTCCCCATTCATAGGCCTCCCAGTTTTTCCATGGCCGCGGTATACTCTTCCTGGGAATTGGCGTTCATAAGCACCTGGGGGTTTTTCGGAAAAACCAACCTACAATTGGAATGGATCAAAAATTTACGGGGAGAACTCCCGTTGCCCCGATTCAGATAGTTTTGGGCAACATCCAAGGCCTTGGGTTCCCATATGGCACACATGGGCTCGGGAAGGGGGTCTTCCTTGAGGGTCAAAGCGGTGGCCATGGCCATAGTATCCCTTGCCAAAATAAGCTGTTCCAGGGCGTCCGTATCCATAAATGGCAGGTCGCAAGCCAATACCAACCAAGCGGCGGTAGGAAAACGCATATGGGCGGACAGGATGCCATTAAAAGGGCCCCCATGGTGGTCCTGATCCAAAATACGGTTGAACCTTGCGGGTATTTCCTCTTTTTGTTCCGGGCGAATGCTAACAAACGTTCGTTCGCATACGGTATCCAACAAATGGTAGAGATGCTCCCGATGCGGCCTTTTGTGATAGATAATGCGGCCTTTGTCCTTGCCCATACGTGTACTCTTTCCCCCTGAAAGCACAAGTCCGTAAAGTCTATCTGCTAAAATCATGTTTGCCGCCGGTTTTATTTTCCAACTGGATATCGGAAATTTGGATATCGTGCGATAGTGCCTTGCACATGTCATAAATGGTAAGTGCGCTTACCGAAACCCCGGTGAGGGCCTCCATTTCCACCCCGGTGCGCTCCGTACATTTTACGGTACATTGGATATGCAAAGCGTTTTCTCCGGGCCGTATATCGATATCAATTTTGGATAGCCGTAATTGATGGCAGAGGGGAATAAGATCGGAAGTCTTTTTTACGGCCTGGATGCCCGCAATAGTAGCGGTTTGCAGAATACTTCCCTTTTTGCCCAAAAACTGCTTTTGCGCCAAGGCCTGGAACGCTTCCTCGGGAAATTCCACCTTGCCCGAGGCACGGGCCACACGTACGGTAGACGCCTTGTGCGATACATCTACCATTTGGGAGTTTCCTTCCCCGTCTATATGTGATAATTGCTGTTTCATACCCGAACCCAAAAACCGGTTTCCATAGTCCAAATGGCAACTATTTACCACGGACTACGGCCCAATGGCCAAGGTGGCCTATCGTTTCCCCAAATTTTGACCAATCCCTAAAATTAGGCATTAATCGGTAGTAAATAAAATCCTCGTAACCCGAATCCTTTTTTTGAACCAGATCCCAGGGTATAACGGAAAATGCATCAAAGGCCAATGGATATAGTACTTCAGGCCCAATGCGGTATGATTACGGAGCTACCTCCAAACGTATAAACTTGGTCTCAAAATGCTCTATTAAAAGGGAATCGCCCAATTCCTTGCGTTTTTCGCCCAGTACATTTACGTCCCATGCTCCAAGCAGGTTGGGGTTTTGCAGTATTTTGGATACATCAAGTAAGGCATGCCCCCCTTCCGTTTCCCGTAAATGCAATAGTATGCCCTTTCCATCGTCGGTAGGCCTTGAATTTACCAACAACAGATTTTTTGGGGTATTTAGGTCTATAATGGTTTTGGACACCTGAGGCATATTTTTATTGCCCGCCGAATAGGCCCTGGCAATCATAGGGATCCTATTTTCAGTCCCGAATCGCGTGGCAAGGGAAATGGAAGTGTCCCCCGATGAGGTAATCTGATACTTCCATTTAAGTTCTCCTCTTTGACTGGCCCTGAAGTTGGTAACCCAATAATTGTTTAAAACCCAGGAATAGATGTGGCCATTTTCAGGTTCATGTTTGTAGTAATACCGCCCTGTGTTGATATTGCCAAAATGGACCAGGGGCACATCCCCACTGCAAAATACAATTTGCGCGTTATTACCCGTTACCCTTGCGAAATTTTGAATGGTATTCCAATCGGAAGCAGTACCCTCCAATTGATTTTTTCCGGGATATACCAGGCCACCCTGCACCTCAAAAGCCAATTGCCCATCATCTTCGGATGAAAACGGAAATGTAATGAACACGCCTTC
Source organism: Bacteroidota bacterium (assembly GCA_039188035.1). GTDB lineage: Bacteria > Bacteroidota > Bacteroidia > Flavobacteriales > Flavobacteriaceae > Ulvibacterium. Next base: position 4,458 of record JBCCZF010000115.1, read on the forward strand.
GGGGTCACTATTTTCCAGTTTTACCATATCATAGAGCAGCTCTATTTTTTTGGTATCGTGGTAGAGGCGTAATTCTATATGCACGCCTTTTTCATCGGCACATTCGGGAAGCCGGCCGTTCAAAAAAACACTTTTCCAAATAGCACCCTCGGCAGTTCCGGTAATCTTTACCTCCCTTAGGGTAACGATTTCCTTTTTAAGAGGCTTGTAGACCGTGTCCCGCAAGGTATTGGTCAAGCGCTCAAGATCACGCCGGTTATTCAAAAGCTCATAGACCATGGTTCCGAGCCTGTAGGTACTGTTGGAATCTACCAATTCCTTGTTTAGTTCTTTGTCCCATATGCTTGCGATTCCATTTCGTTCCAGATCCAGTGTCACCTTGTAAAAGTTGTTTTCAAAAATAGGGTCCACCATAGGATTTTGGGATTGCTTTTTTTTAAGGGTCGATGAAACCAAAATCCGATAATTCCGATATCCCAGGGGAGGGACATTTTGTACCCAAAGACTCCAATAGCTTCCGTCTGGTCGGCTTCTGAGCAGTTGCGCCGGCACCTCATGCCCGTCTTCATCCATAATCTTAAACGCGGTATCCAAGGGTAATTTGTCGTGGTCTATATATACCTCCACAGATCCCGAACGCTTCCAATTCAGGGTATTAAAGACGGTCACCGTGGGTACATTGGATCTTGTGACATAAGGCTGAATAAGTCCTATGGCCTTTTCCCGCAAAATATTGGATTGCTGATTGGCGGACCATACATAGGATGCTTTTTGGCGCCATTGATTGATGGTGTTTTCCGAATTTGGATTTGAAATACTTTCATCGGCACCGAAGGTATGCTCGTCATAGAACAAAAGATTATCATAACCCCGGTATACCTCCTCAACAACCTTAGGGCTCAGTTTGGCCCCTGAGGCCTGGGCCATGGTCAGGAGCCCCATAGTAGCGATCATGTTGGCATGCGTACTTCTGGCCGTTTTGGTCTCGTTCATGGCGGAGCCAAAACCGTCCGTCCACCAATCCGGCCATGCCACCTTTCTTCGTTCCAATTGATCCCCATGGTTTTTATCCAAATAAATCATAAATTCACTGTCCAGGGACAATTTCAGTTTGGGCCATTCGTATTTTTCATTCCATTCCCTTACAATATCACAGGCCCTTGTTGAAGGTGGGGAATTGTCCGTGATGTATCCTGAAAATTGAAATGCGGTACGATCCAATGGGTACTCCTTGGCTTCAAGATCAAGCAGGTATTGGGATAAATTGTTGCGGAATACGTCAATATTACCCGAGGTAAGGGCCAGGGCGTTGCCATGCATATAATGTTCACTTCTGTAGGCCAATAATTGCTTTCCGGAAGGGGATTCCCACCAGAAGGCCGTAGGCTTATGAAATGGGACATGCGCCCGGTGTCCGTGCTGCCCCATGGTCAAGTATTTCACCCCGGTATCATTGTAATAATCCACCATACACCATCCAATACCGTTTACATCGTTCTGCATGGCAGCGGTAACATCAATGCCTTTTTCCTTGAAGGCATTTAAGGCCCGCAGCTGAATGGCCAGTGCCGTTTCGTCAATAATCTCCGAAAAGTTAAAGAACATGCCCGTTACTTCTATTCGCCCCTCCCCGATCCTCTTGAGCAAACGCTCTATTTGTTGTGTAGGCCTACTGTTCAAGTACTCCCTAACCGTCCATGCCGCTTCGCACGTCCATCGAAACTGGGCGTTTTCGGGATAACCATCCGTTTGGTCACAAAAGTCGAGGGCATCATCTATATATCGTAAGTGTTCCGCTAAAATTTCGGATTGTTGCCTGGTATATCCGATATCCGTATGGCTATGCTGTACCAGGTGTACTGTCCATTCCTTGACCGGTTTTACCAGCACATCTTGCTCTTGCCGGTTTGTGCCTACCTGTATTATGGCCTTAGACCGCGTTTCCCGATCTACCTTTGGCACTAAAAAATCAATTTCGTTTAATCCCGTATTAAGCGTAAAGGCCTTACGTTCGTTGTTCAGGGTTATGGTAGCCTTGACCGGCCTGCCAATATGGATCAAATCAAAACGGACGGTATTGTATAGCACTCCCTCCTTTTTGGTGACGGTATTCAATTGGAATGCGGAGAATTCATTTTTTAGGGCAACTTTATAGGTCATATACCATGCGGAACTTTGCGCATGTTCCGCCTCTATCTTGATGGTTGCCGCTTCCCCCTTTTTCAATAGCGTCGTAGGGACGGTCAAAACGGCATATCCCATCTGGTCTTTATTGACATCCACCATGGTCTGCCTTAGTAGAAGTCGACTCCCTCCCGCGCCTTTTGTTTCCCCATCTTCCCCGTTTTTTTTGGTCGGATTGATAAACGAAAGTATGGGTTTGCCATTTACGGAAAGGGAATAGCGATACTGTTCCGGTCCCGTGTGAATCCCATATAGCCAAACAAAGGATGCGGTATTGCCCTTAAAGGATTCCGGAAGCACCTGTGTCTTCCAGACCAAAGGCGGAAAATCCTTGTTATTTCTAATAATAATGCTTTTTTCCAAAGGGCTATTGGGGGAATGATATGCAAAATTTCTGCCTTCAATTGCTTCTTGAAAGCCAATAAGATAGTCCTCTTGGGCCAGGGCCATTTGAGACATCCACAAAAAGAACCAGAACACGATAATCTTCAAATACGAGGCATCATCTTTCATCTTCATAAATTTTTTGAATTTGGATCAATATGTTGTTCGGTCGTCACTTTCGCCATCATTGACGATTTCACTTTTTCGGATTTCACAAAAGCCTTGAGGACTTTGCAGGTTGTTTTGTTCTCATTGGTCAAGGTGTAGGTTCCACAAGCCGCGGGTACCACAAAGGTTTCCCCAAAATTGAAGCGTTGCCTCATGCCCCTTTTTGTTTCCAGCAGTAGGGATGTACCCTCTACCAAAGTCAGGACATGGCATTGGTCATTGTTGGAGATTTTAATCATGGTGTCAAACTCATAGCGATGGATATCATAAAAATGATCTTTATGCGTAGGCAGCTGAAAGAGATTCCAATCTTTCCCTTGCCGAAACAACTTGGGCGTAGCAATGTGTTCTTTTGCAATGACATCCCCTTTTTTATCAAAATCCAAATTTGAAATAGTTTCTTTACATCAGGCATA
>JBCCZF010000116.1:0-7599 GCA_039188035.1 Bacteroidota bacterium
GAAATACCAATGCCATTATCTTGTACCTCAAAATAAAGGGTCACATCATCACCTACCTTTTTCAATAATTGGGCAATTACCTTAACTTCCCCGTCCTTTGTGAATTTAAGGGCATTACCCACTAAATTCATAAATATCTGCGACAATTTTAAAGGGTCGCTCATGAGTTGCCATGGAATTTCCTCGTCGTATTCCAGGATTATCTCGGTGTTGTTTTCCTTGGCACTTTGTTGCAGCGAATTAATTACCTCTTTTAGTATCTTTTTTAGATTGAACTCGATGTTTAGTGGTTCCAGTTTTTCCGCATCGATCTTGTTGATCTGCAGGATATCGTTAATGAAATTAAGTAGATAGTCCCCGGAAAATTTCAAAGCCTTTAAATGTTCCTTTTGATTTTCGCTTGGGTTTTCCTCCAATAAGAGATGGGTAAGCCCAGTAACGGCATATAGAGGGGTGCGTAATTCGTGGCTGACAGTGGAAAGGAAATTGGTCTTGGCCTCCATGGCGCTGACCGCGGCGTCCCTGGCGGCCTTGAGCTCGTTGTTTTTGGTCTGTAGCAGATCATTGGTCTTAAGCTTTATCTGATTGTTCCGATGCAAGGAAACGGCCAGTAAGGAAATGATGGTCAAAAACGCAGAGGTAAGGATGACCGCAATTTCGGAACGGTTTCGGGACTCGTTCAGTTCGTCAATTCTTTGCTCCATACGTTTGATCTCATCCCCCATGAAATTGAACTGGATCTTATCCGCCGTTTTCGCTTCGGTCTTTACCTTTTCTATGGTGAAAAGTGAATCGCGGATGTGGAAGAGATCTTTGCTGTGGGCCAAGGCACTGTCATACTGTCCCAGATTCTCATACAATTGGGTCAGTAGGATATGGGATTCGAGAATTTCCTGAAAGAAATTGTTTTCCTTGGCCAAGCGCAGGGCACTTTCCGCATTGGAGGCACCTTCCTCAAAATTTTGGGTCTCCTGGTAAAGTCGTGCCAGCCCAAGATGGGCATTCGTAGCCAGATATTCCTTTTCATAAAGATCGGTATTGATGATCAAGGAATTAAAGTTCTTGGAGGCACTCTCGTATTTTTCCAGGTTGAGGTAGATATTGCCCTCAACGAGCAGAATGTTGTTGAAGAAGTTTCGGTCGTTGTTCAATTGCTTGGCCTCATTGAGCATAAAAATGGCCTGAAAATTCTTTTGGTCCCGAAACAGTAAAATGGCCTCGATGTACTTGTGGATGGCATCGCCGTACGGATACTCGATTTCCTTGAGAAGGGCGTTGGCCCGGTCCCAATAAAAGATGGTACTCTCTTCCTTGTCCAATTTTAGGTAGAGCATGGCAAACTCGTGATAGCTATCGATCAAGGCTTTCACATCTTCTGCCTTTTCCGCTAGCTCCGCCGCCTTTTCCAGGGAAACCAGGGCCAAATCTATCTGGTTTTGATTCTTTAGTTCCCGCGCCGTATCAAAATAAGATCGCAAACTATCCCGGGGGACGGGTTCCTGGGCCTGGATTTGGGCCATTCCAAAACATACCAAAAGCATAGGTATGCGCAAACCTATTTTTATCATGTTATGTACTGATGTATCTCCCAAAAGTATTTCTAAAAGAGACCGCTATTTTGCCAAACCATCCGTTTCTTTGTCGCCTTCGGGCAGAAGCCCGATTTTGCCTATATTCCAAAAGCGCTCAGCGTTATGCGAAATCAAACGCAGGGGCCCTGAAATTGAAACGTCCCTTACAAGGAACTATTGCCCATATTTCCAAAAAATGGAAATGGATTCCAAGGAATCCTAAAATCTATTTTAACAAGAGGCCCTCGCACTCCGTAGTACATCCCTTTGGGGAACATAGCACAAAACCGAATCAATTCATTTCCAGGTTTTAATGGACGTGTTTGTGCGCCTTGTAGGAAGACCTCACCAAAGCACCGCTTTCCACATGCCTAAACCCCATTTTCAACCCTAGTTCCTCGTATTTTTTAAACTGCTCGGGCACTATAAATTGCTTAACGGGCAAATGTTTCTTGCTAGGTTGTAAATACTGCCCCAGGGTAAGAACGTCTACCTTGGCATCGCGCAAATCCTCCATAGCCCGGATAACCTCGGCTTCCTGTTCCCCTAGCCCCAGCATAATGCCGGATTTTGTCCGCCTCGCCCCATTTTCCTTGAGATAGGCAAGTACCTGGAGACTTCGCTCATATTTAGCCTGTATCCGCACTTCCCGGGTAAGCCTTCTTACCGTTTCCATGTTGTGTGAAATAACTTCTGGCGCCACGCTTAATATACGATCTAGATGTCTGCTTATCCCTTGAAAGTCAGGGATCAATGTTTCTAGGGTGGTTGTCGGGTTCATGCGGCGTATGGCCTTTACGGTCTCGGCCCAGATAATGGATCCCATATCCTTGAGGTCGTCACGATCCACGGAGGTAATCACGGCATGTTTTATGGCCATGATCTTTATGGAACGCGCTACTTTTTCGGGTTCCTCCCAGTCCACATGTTCCGGACGTCCTGTTTTAACGCCACAAAAACCACAGGAACGGGTACAGATATTGCCCAAAATCATGAAGGTGGCCGTGCCTTCCCCCCAGCATTCCCCCATATTGGGACAACTCCCGGAAGTACAAATGGTGTTTAGCTCATATTTTTCGACCAGGCCCCGTAGTTGGGTATACTTTTTTCCAGTAGGTAACTTTACCCGAAGCCATTTGGGTTTTCCCTTAGGAGGTGCTACATGTTCCAAAATATCCGTACTCATAGCCAAAATTTATACAAATATACGGTTTAGCCGTTGAGTGGGGAAAAGCCGTTGTAATTTGGCCTATGATACGAAATGACGAAGTGCCCATGATACAAAGATGTCCGTTGGAAAGTACGGTTCAGCAGGCGAGGGGAGAAATGTGGTGTTCAATCCCATGATGTTGGAAATCTATATATTTCCCTTAATTACTTCGGCCAAAAGTTTTTTGGCCCGCAGAAGTTTTACTTTTACGCTATTAACAGGTTCATTGAGTTCCGAAGCAATGGCCGCATAACTCAACTCGTTAAAATACCGCAGATTGATAACTTCCTGATAATGTGGTTTTAATTTTTTGATGTGTTGCAGGAGACTGGCCAAATTTTGTTCTGTAATAAGACGGTCCTCGGCCGTGGGGGCATCGTCTTGGACTTTTCGTATCGCATCGTTGCTGGCGCCCATCTCAAAGGGACTTTTCTTCTGCTTGCGGATGAGATCTATACGAACGTTCTTGGAAATGGTGATCAACCAGGTCTTGAACCCGTATTTTTCATCATAGGTGGAAATGCGGTCAAATGCCCTGGAGAATGTCCTTATGGTAATATCCTCGGCATCATTCTCGTTTTTGGTATTTTTTAACTGGAACCCATAGACACTGTTCCAAAACATGTCCAAGAGCGAACTAAAAGCAATTTGATTGCCCTCTTTGGCCTTTCTTATGGTTTCTTGTAATACGTTATCCGTTTTGGTCAATGTTGTATGGGGGTAAAGTAAGGAAGTGTATCAACCACAATCCCTTGAAATCTAGGTCAGGTTCTCCCTGCATTCCCTTTCACCAGGAAGTTTTCCGCACATGCCACATGCCTCGCCGTCTTTATTTAAAAAAGGGTTTTGGCTGGCACAGGTACCCGCAAAACGTCCTTCTTTTTTTGCCCAAATCTTAATCGTTATTCCGGCAAATGCCAAAGCAAGTAGGGCAATCGTCAACAGGACTAATTTCATGCTAGTGATTTTTCACAAAGATACAAAACAGAACCTTAAAATGGTATTGGGGACAACCGGGAAGATTCCAAAAGATGCTAATAGTCAATATTGGCCACTATATTGGCTACCGTAGGGGTTTGGGTGCCTCCCTGGGACTCAATGGTAATATAACCCACCGCATTGTCCGCATAGGGCAGCGCCAGCAATTTTTCCTGATCCATGGCTTCCTTGATAATGCCCAGGTTTACCATTTCCCCATTGACCTCGGCCCACATCTGGAAACACTGGTCATCTGGAAGATTGGGCAACTTTTCCACGTTGATATAGGAGAGCTTTTTAACAGGGTTTATGTAGGCCACCGCCTTAAGCTCCTTGGCCTTTTCGTTGCCTTTTACCCAATATTTTTTGGTCTGAGGATTGTTTAGGACAATAAATTGGTTCCGAACATCTTCCAATTCTTGGCGCATATCTGCCTCCAAGGTCTTTATCTTGTTGCTTACCATAGTATTTTCCTCCTGTAGGCTTTTGTTCTGATTCCAGAAAAAATAGGAAGCTCCCGCAAAAAGCAAGGCCACAAAGCTGGCGGCGACCGCATAGCTGTAGAACCGCTTCCTGGAGGCCCTTTGGGCCCTTACACCGGCCATTATGCGATCGCGAAGCCCCTCAGGGGTCTTCAAGGCATGCATCTTGGCAAAGGATTCCAGGTTTTCCTGAAGTTCATCATAGGTTTGGCGTACCTCCGGGTACATGGCAATATAGCGTTCCACCTGCTGGGCCTCCATATCGCTTACGGTACCTAAAAGGTATTTTTCCAAAAGGTCGGAATCCAAGAATATTCGTATTTTTTCTTTCATAACACCACATTTAAAATGAGTACTACCACCATGGCCGGGCCATATATCTTTTTAAGTTCCCGAAGCCCTATTTTTAACCTGGACTTAATAGTGCCCAGGGGAATGTCCAACTCCTCACTAGCCTCTTGTTGGGTCATCCCGTGAAAAAATAGCGCTTCCAATACAACCTGGTATTTGAATTCTATTTTTTCCAAGTTTTCCCGGACATCCATAAATTCCGGCCGCGTGCTCTCCACGCCTAGATTATATACGTCGGAAACGTCTATTTGGATTTCCTTGTCCGTTTTGGTACTGGTGCTTCTTAGCTTGTCAATGGCCGTATTACGGGTAATTCGGAAGAGCCATGTGAACAATTTGGCCTTGGTGGAATCATAGGAATCGGACTTTTTCCAGATTTTTATAAAGCTCTCCTGGAGCACGTCCTGGGCCATTTCCTCATCGCGGACCACTTTGAAGGCTACCCCGTATAAGGTGTCCCCATAGTGTTCGTACAGGAGGGAAATGGCTTTTTCATCCCGTTCCTGTAACAGTTCCACGATATGTCTTTCAAGAAGTGTGCTCATCGATTCTCACCCATCATACCATATGCCTTGACCCGATACAGGGGGCCTATGGATGTAACGCGAATTTATAAAATTGATTGTCCCCGGTGACAAGCCCAGTAATATTTATTGTCCACAAATACAGATCACTGGCCTAAACTTAGATTGCTGGAAGATCTCACTGCCGTAACCCTGGCAATCTGCATGTTTGGGATTATTCTATGATGTTCACTTCTGGTTGTATGGCAATTGCGAAGGTTTCTCTAACCTGATCCATGATTTTATGGGCCAGTGCCAGGATTTCCCTTCCTGTTGCCTTTCCATGGTTTACCAGTACCAAGGCCTGTTTGCTGTGGACCCCGGCGTCACCATAGCGTTTGCCCTTGAAGCCGCATTGCTCAATAAGCCAACCTGCAGGTATTTTAAAGCGGTCTTTGGAAACCCTATAGTGAGGGGCATCCGGATGTTTCTTTATGAACTGACCGAACGTTTTGCCATCAACCACGGGGTTCTTGAAAAAACTACCGCTATTTCCCAGTATTTCTGGATCGGGCAGTTTGCTTTTGCGAATGGCGATTACGGCCTTTGCGATATCCTTTATGGAGGGTTCTTTCACTCCGTTCCGAGCCAGTTCCGATTCTATGGCTCCGTACGAGGTGTTGAGTTTGTGATGGACTTTGGTCAATTTTAGGGTTACTGAAACTAGGATGTATCTCCCTTTCCCCCGATTTTTAAAATACGAGTCCCGGTATCCGAATTCGCATTCCTCGGGCGTAAACCAACGCAGGGATCCATCTTGGGTATCCAGGGCTTCACAACCTTCAAAAACATCCTTTAGTTCCACGCCATAGGCTCCAATATTCTGAATGGGGGCCGTACCCGTATTTCCGGGAATCAGGGACATGTTTTCCAAACCCCCATAATCCCGTTCCAAGGTCCATAGTACCAATTGATGCCAGTTTTCTCCGGCCATTACCTTAAGAAACACTTGGGTGTCGTTCTCGGAAACGATGGTCTTTCCCCTAAGGTCTATATGGAGTACCAGCGCTTCCAAGTTATGTGTCAGTAGCATATTACTTCCTCCGCCCAGGATAAACCTTTCTGGATACCCCTTTAATTCTAGGGCTTCCCTTAATTCCTTGACATGGTTTATTTGAATGAAGAATCGGGCATTGACCGCAATCCCGAAGGTGTTGTAGGGTTCTAGGGAAATGTTCTGTAGAATGTTCATTAGGATCTATAACTTGCCAAGGCTTGTTTTAGTATTTTTACCGCCCGTCTTAAATGTTCCTTTTCCAGGACATAGGCGATCCTAACCTGGTTTTTCCCGAGTCCTTCCGTGGCATAAAATCCAGCGGCCGGGGCCACCATTAGCGTTTCGTCTCCCATACGAAACTCTTGAAGTAGCCATTGGGCAAAATGGTCTGCATTTGCAATAGGAAGTTCCACAATGCAATAAAATGCACCTTGGGGCCGCCCAATTTTTACTCCGTCTATCTTCCCCAATTCGGAAATTAATAGATCTCTCCGCTGGGTGTATTCCCTATTGACCTCATTAAAATAGGATTGCGGGGTATCCAGGGCGGCTTCCGCAGCGATTTGAGCGTAAGTGGGGGGCGATAACCTTGCCTGGGCAAATTTGAGTGCGGTCTTTATAAGATCTTTGTTTTTAGATACCAGATAACCAATACGGGCACCGCACATGCTGTATCGTTTGGAAACGGAATCCACTACGATGGCATTTTCACCCAGACCCTCCATCCGTAAAATGGAATGATGTTGCCGCCCGTCGTAGGCAAATTCGCGGTATACTTCATCCGCAATTAAAAAAAGGTTATGTTTTTGAACCAATTTGGCCAAACGGGTTATTTCCTCCTTGGTATAGAGATATCCCGTGGGATTACCTGGATTGCAGATGAGAATGGCCTTTGTCCTTTTGGTAATCCGTTTTTCAAATTCGGAAATCGGAGGGAGGGCAAAATTGTCCTTAATGTGGGAGGTTATAGGAACAACATTAAGCCCTAAAGCGGTAGCAAATCCGTTATAGTTGGCGTAAAAGGGTTCGGGAATGATGATTTCGTCCTCACCGTCCGCTATGCTGCCCATAACAAAGGAAAGTGCCTCCGAGCCTCCCGTAGTGACCAAAATATCGGCTGCAGATACCTGGATGTCGTTTTTGGCGTAATATTTTGCAATCTTTTCCCGGTAGGTTTCCGAACCTTCCGTTCTACTGTATTCCAAAACGGAAAGATTATTGTTGCGAACGGCGTCCAAAGCTGCTCGCGGTGTCTTGATATCAGGTTGTCCTATGTTCAGGTGAATTACCCGTACCCCTTGCTTTTTTGCCTCCTCGGCATAAGGTACCAGTTTTCGTATGGGGGATTCCGGCATGAAGCGGCCTTTTCGGGATATGGAAGGCATGGGTCCGTGATTTTTGCAAAAATGATAAAACCTATTGGACAAAACAATGTTCTTTTGGGTAA
>JBCCZF010000117.1:0-7573 GCA_039188035.1 Bacteroidota bacterium
CCAAGGGGAAAAAGGACAGACTGTTCCATGGTAGGGAAAGGGCCTTACCGGATATTTCCCCAAACAGGGGCATCAACAATCCCGACAGGACAATGCCCAGAATAAAAGCAATAACGGTAATAAGGACGGATTCCGTTAAAAACTGCCCGATCAAATACCTTCGGGAAGAGCCTACCGCCTTGCGCACGCCCACTTCCTTGGCCCGATTAACGGACTTGGCCGTGGATAGGTTTACAAAATTGATACTGGCGATGATGAGGATAAAAAGAGCAACGATCCCAAAGATCCAAACAATCTTGACATCGTTCCGATAACTGGATTCAAAATCGATATCGGCGGAATACAGGTTGATGTCCGTAAGCTTTTGCAGGGTTATGTTCAGATGGTCTTCCAAGGTTTCCCCCATAACAAACCCTGCGGATAGAAAAGCAGGCTTCATATAGGTATGGATCAGGGTGTGCGACATCTTTTTTTCAAAGGCGGCCACATCGGTATCCGGACGTAGGACGAGATAGGTAAAATAATTGTTCTGAAACCAACGGGTCTGTTCCCCATCACCAAATTCCACCCCTTCCAGGGTAATCAAATAATCGTAATCCAAATGGGAATTGCTGGCAAAATCGGCCATAACCCCATTTATTCGAAAGGGATCCTCCATATTTCCGTTCAGGTAGATGACTTTGCCCACTGGATTCTCGGAACCAAAGTGTTTTTGGGCCATATGCTCGGAAATGACCAAGGTCTTGGGTTCCGCCAGGGCGGTTACCCTATCTCCGTGCACCATAGCCACATCCATAATCTCCAAAATAGAGGGGTCTGCATAGGCAAAACCCTCCTCATGGTGTTGCGAGGATCTCCCCGCAATACGGATTTCGTTGCTGCCCGCCCCATAAAAAAGGCCGTTGGCCATAAGTCGACCGGAGTTTTCCACCTCAGCGAAATCCTCCAGGACGGTGGATGCCGTATTGGCCGAAAAGTGAATGCCCCGTTCTACCCGACCATCAAAGACAAACGTACCCGTCATTCGATAGATGTTCCCCGAATTACTAACCTCGCTATCATAGCTTGTTTCATGAAGGATATAAACGGAGATAAGGGTACAGGCGGCCAAGCCTATACTTAACCCCAAAATATTGATTACAGTAAACCCTTTGTTTTTTAACAAGTTCCGCCAGGCGATTTTTAGATAGTTTTTTATCATACTCTTATTTCTTTAAAAAGGGGGCGACACTGGCCCAAACGGCGTTCCAATTGCAATAAAAGACCACATGACCACATCCCGGAATCAGGGATAGCTGGGACTGTTTTATCCATTTATGTGCCTTGAGTAAAGTATCGGGGCTTGAATATTCATCCCCGTCCCCGGCCATGATAAGTACGGGACAGTTTATCTTTTCAAGGATCTTTTGGCTCACAACTTCCTTTTCATAAAGTGCATTTAACCAATCCAAACTCTCGCCCCAACGATCCGGTTCCGGCATATGGGCCAGTCGATTCTTGAAGTATTCCCTGGCCTCCTTCATCAATTTTTCTTCCGAATACCCGTAATTTACCCCGGATCCCGGCGGAGCATCGCCCGCACCAATGACCACCATCTTTTTAACGTTCTCCGGATAATCCGCCGCCATGGTATAGGCAGAATATCCGCCATCCGAAAATCCAATAACAGTGGCCTGTGCAATATCCAGATGCTCCAAGAGTACATGGGCATCCCGGGCCCTTTGGGCATACGTAAAAGGTTCCTGGCCAATATCCGATTTTACGTGCCCCCGTGTAGCCAGGCAGATGACCTTATGGTCTTTGGAAAGCGCATCGATAAAAAATTCAAATTCATCGATATAGCCATAGACCCCTCCATGTAGCATCAAAATGGGTTCCCCTTCCCCATACACCTCATAGTAGAGCCGGGTCTCCTTTTCTACTTCAAAATAGGCTCCCGCCTGTTCATTGTAACCGTAAGGAATCTTCGTTTTTTCCTGGGCCTTGGAAAGGCAAAAAATCATGAGGCATAGCCCTATTGTCAATACGTTTTTCATCATATAGTGCTTTTTTTAACCTAGCGGGTATTGATCTTTTTGTTTTAGACCTACAAGGTTCCGTTTCTTTACCTTCGACTCCCTTCGACTACGCTCAGGGCAGGCCACTCTGCAACGAACGCTTAACCATCCAAGTAGATGTCCTCCCCTTTGGGAGAGTTAGAGGGGGCTTTCTACTCCGTCCGCAAACTCTTTACCGGATTGGCCAAGGCCGCTTTTATGCTTTGGTAACTAACCGTAACCAGGGCAATAGTCATCGCCGATAGCCCGGATAGCAACAAGGCCCACCAAGGGATATTGATCCGAAAGGCAAAGTCCTCCAACCAGCGTTCCATAACAAACCATCCTATGGGTAAGGCAATGATGATTGCGATAACCACAAGTCTTAGGAAATCCATGGAAAGGCGATAGGTAATTTGGCCTACCGTGGCCCCAAGCACCTTGCGGACCCCGATCTCCTTTACCCGTTTTTGCGCATTGAAGGAGGCCAGACCGAACAACCCCAGACAGGCGATCAGTATGGACAGTATGGTAAAGACGATAAAAATTTGTCCCAACCGCTGATCGGCCTCATAAGTGCGGTTAAAGGAATCGTCCATAAAACTGTACTCAAAGGGCAAGGTAGGTATCGCCGTATTCCACATACGTTCCATTTGCTCCACAATAGCCTTGGCCTGTTTCCCGTTTTCCAACTTTATGGCCAAATTGCCCCCGTTTGAACTTAGCTGTAGGCTTAAGGCTTCTACTTGGTTTCGCAAGCTTTCAAAATTAAAATTCCGGACTACACCGATGACCGTGCTCAATTCGCTCGATTCCAGATTCGTTACAAACCGCTTCCCTAAGGCTTCCTCCGGGCTGGTACCAAGCAAGTGAACCGCTTGTTCATTGATGATCAAGGCCGTTGAATCCGTTGGGAATTTCGCGGGATCAAAATTCCTTCCCGCAATGAGCTCTAACCCCACGGTAGCCATATAATCCTTGTCCACCTCCCATTCCTGCATATTGATGGCCTCCTCCTGACTTCTGTTCTGACTCGGCAAAAAAGTGTTCTCACTTCTACTGGAGGGCGTGGGCAAATAGCTGCTTATGGTAGCATTGGAGACGCCTGCCAGTTGCCTTACCTCCTGCTTAAAGGCCTGTTTTTTTTCGGCCAGCGAAAACACATTATGCACCACAAGTACTTGTTCCTTATCATAACCCAAGTCTTTGTTCAACATAAAGTTCAATTGTTCGTACACCACCAGGGTACCCACGATGAGCAACAACGATATGGCAAATTGAAAAATCACCAGGGTATTGCGTATGCCGCTGCCGCCAATATCCCTATTGCCCTGTCCTTTGAGTACCTTTACCGGATTGAAGCGGGACATAAAAAAGGCAGGGTAACTTCCTGCAAAAAGGGTTAAAAAGAATAGTATTACAGTTAGTCCTCCCCAAAAGGCATAGGAGGTCATAGGAACCGTCAGGTCTTTCTCCGCCACTTGGTTGAACAAAGGGGTAAGGAGGAGGGCAAGGAGCAATCCCAAAAGCAGGGCGCCGCAGGTAATCAAGGCCGATTCCATCAAAAATTGCAGGATGACCCCTTTTCGTGCGGACCCCAAGGTCTTACGGATACCTACCTCCTTGGCGCGTTTCAAGGAAAAGGCCGTGGATAGATTGATAAAGTTCACACAGGCCAAGAGCAATAAAAAGAGACCGATGACCCCAAGGACATATACATTCGTAATGTCTCCGTTGGCACTGAATTCAACGTCAAAATTTGAATATAAATGTACCTTTCTCAACGGGGTGGCCCCATATCGTACATAATTCCCGGAAGCTTCAAATTGCGCTCTATCGATGCCCGGGAAAAATTGTTGTACAAAAGGAATCAAATAATCATCGATCATTTTGTCCATCCCCGTTTTTACATCTGCAATCCGGGCATCGGGCAGTAGTTTAATAAGCGTGTAAAAATTAAAATTGCCCCATTGATTGGTCCTGGATTCCTCGTACCCCGCCATGGCCATGAAAATACCCCGATCCCGTAAAAATGAATTTTTGGGAAGGTCTTCGATAATGCCCGTTATGGTGGAGGTAATATTATTGTCAATTTTAACCGTCTGCCCAATGGCATTCCCTTCCGGGAAGAATTTTTCGGCTGTGGAACGCGTCATCACCATGGTATTGGGATTGGATAATGCCGTTTTCTTATTTCCACGGAGAAGAGTAATCCCAAAAAAATCGAAAAAGGTAGTATCTACATAGCAGGTAAGCTGCTCCTTTACATAGGCATCGGCTCCCTTGGGACGCACCAGTAAATCCCAATTATCCCGAAACCGGACTACGGATTCCACCATAGGAATGTCCCTTAGGATGGCTGTGGCCATGGGCCCGGACACATTGGCTATTTCCTCCGCTTTTCCCCCAAATTTGGTTTCGGCGTCCAACCGATAGATCCGATCTGCATCGGCAAACATGGCATCGTAACTTAGTTCGTCATGTATGTACAATCCAATAAGGATTACCGCCGCGATGCCCACGGCCAGGCCAAAGAGGTTCAAACCCGTAAAAAAGGGTTGTTTTGCCAAATTCCTCCAAGCGATTTTTAGGTAGTTGCGTATCATTTCCTTGATGCTTTTAGCGGTCGGTCCTATTTTAAAAAGGAAGGGTGGATATTAAAGTGACTAGAAAACTGCTTGTATGTTTCATATTACTTGTAGATTACCGTCCCTTCCCTATTTTTTTTGCTCTATTCACCAGACCTGGCAAACTAGAGTCGATTACCATGCCACATTCATATAACTCTGTAAATAAGTTACTTATGAAATTAAATGAAGGAGAATACGCTAGAAGTGTCCAGAAATTGGACAGCTGTTGTCCAATTCTTTTACGGGCTTGATAATGAGTGTTTTTGGGTCAAGACCCCAAAGGTTTCCAGATGCCAATACTTGGCACACCCCTTTGGGGTCTCCGATTATCCATTCCAGACCTACAAGGTTCTTCGTTTAGAGCGAAGGAAACCTTGCAGGTCTTCGCGTCCGAGTAAGAGTCCTCTCCCCTTGGGGAGGTGCGGGATGGGGCCTCTACTCCGCTCTTAAACTTTGTACCGGGTTGGCCAAAGAGGCTTTTATGGATTGGAAACTAACGGTAATAAGGGCAATGGCCAGGGCCATTACGCCCGATAGCAAAAATACCCACCACGCAACATCGATTTTATAGGCATATTCGTTGAGCCATTGTTCCATGGCATACCAGGAAAAAGGAATGGCAATGAGAATGGCAATGCCCACGAGTTTCACAAAATCTTTGGACAGCAGTACTACTATGGAGCCCACTTCCGCGCCCAAGACCTTTCTGATTCCAATTTCCTTGGTCCGCAACATAGCGCTGTATGTGGCCAATCCAAAGAGACCTAAACAAGCGATAAAGATGGCCAGGCACGAGAAGATGGAAAACAACTTTCTAAACCGGAGATCTGCATGATACTGTTCATTAAAGGCTTCGTCTAAAAAGTTATATAGAAAAGGCCTATGGGGAGCAAGTTCTTTCCATTTTCTTTCTACGGTTGAGAGCACATCCTGATAATTGTCCGTACGGATACGCAATGAAAAGTACCTTCCATAGGGAACCTGCCGTATGGTCAGCGGGGCAACCTTTTGGTGCAACGATATATAATTAAAGTCCTTCACCACCCCGATTACGGTTCCTTGTCTGCCCCATTGGTTAAATTTCTTGCCAATGATGTCCTTGGGATCGCTATAACCAAACATTTTTGCGGCAGCTTGGTTAATGACAAGGGAACTAATACTATCCGTGGGAAAATCAGGGGAAAACGCCCTCCCTGCAACCACATCTATTTTATAGTGCTGGATAAAGTTATTGTCCACTTCGTAAATGTAGGGGCCAAAATTTTCCATTTTGCCCTGAGGTGTTTCTATCGCCGTTCCAGCGGCCGGAAAGTGGCTGCCGGGCACCGTTCTGGAAAGGGAGACCGAGCTTACATCGGCCAGCGACAGCAGTTCGTTCTTAATAGTCTCCGCGTTATCCAATACGGTACCGTCCCAGTTAAAATCCAAGATCAACTGTTGCTCTTTGTCAAACCCCATGTCCTTATTGAGCATAAATCCAAGTTGACGGTAAACCACTACCGTACCGGCAATAATGGCAATGGATAAACTGAACTGGAAGACCACCAATGCTCTTCTAAGATTTGTCCCTTGCCCTGTTGTCCTAAAAGCACCCTTTAACACGCTTACCGGTTTAAAACCGGACAAGATAAAGGCCGGGTAGCTGCCGGAGGCAATACCGGTTACCAACGCAGCCCCCATGTAAAGAGCGAGTATGCGGGCATCCAAAATGGAACCTAGTTCAAACGCGCTGCCGGTAAGACTCCCCAAGAAAGGAAGACCCACCAAAGCAAGAAGGAGACCAAGAGTCGCGGCCATAAAGACCAGAAGGAACGATTCGCCCAAAAATTGATAGACAAGCCCCTCTCTTTTGGCCCCTATGGCCTTTCGTACCCCCACCTCCTTGGCCCGTTCCATGGAACTTGCCGTAGCCAAATTCATAAAATTAATACTGGCGATAACCAGTAGAAAAAGACCGATGACGGCAAAGACGTAAATATTGGACAAGCTACCCGTTTCCCCGGGTTGGCGATCCGCGGTGGAATGCAGGTAAATACGGCTTAGCGGTTCCAAAGAAATGTTATAATAGTACTCCTTTCTTTGTTCCTGGCCCAAATGTTTGTCCAAAAAACCCGGGATCTTTGTTTCAAAAGTCTTTTCCTCGAAATTTTTCGAAACCAGGAGATAGGTATAAAAATCCACATAACCCCAATTATCGAAAATTTGGGGCCTCGTTTGATAAAAACTGCTCATGGACATGAGCACATCAAAGGTAAAGTGGGAATTCCCGGGAATATCCTTTACAATTCCTGTAACCGTATAGTCTCCGTCCGAAGCCCTGCCCCCGGTTCCCTTAAGCGTTTTCCCTATAGGGTTTTCATTCCCAAAGTATTTCTTGGCCATGGTTTCAGTAAGGACTATGCAGTAGGGTGCTTCCAATGCCGTTTTTGGGTTCCCGGCCATCAGGGGCCAACTAAAAACATCAAATACGGAAGCGTCCACATAAAAACACTTACTTTCTTGAAAAGAGCGGTTATTGTATTCCAACAGGACATCGCTGATACCCGAAAACTGTACTTTTTCGACAATCTCGGGAAAGTGGGACTTCAGTGCCGGACCAACGGGCGCATTTCCCCAAATCCAGGCGTCCTTTACGTCATCGCTATTACTGTGATGCGCTACTCTATAGATAGTATCCTTCCTTTCATGATAATCATCAAAAGAAAACTCATGGGATATATAAATAGTAATGAGTAAAAAACAGGCCAGGCCAATGGCCAGGCCTCCAATATTTATAAGGGCATATCCTTTGTTCTTGACCAAATTTCGCCATGCAATTTTTAAATAGTTCTTGAACATGATATTCCGATTTGATAGATGAATAAACTCTATTGTCTAGTAGACCACTGACCTTTATTTTGGTTTTTC
>JBCCZF010000118.1:0-7568 GCA_039188035.1 Bacteroidota bacterium
ATTTTTGGGGATAAGCTTGTAGGGTTTCCCGATTTGGATGTTGGCGGTGGGAAACTGAAGTTGTTTTCCCAGACCTTTTCCTTTCCGGACGGTTCCCGAAAACATATAGGAATAGCCCAAATAGGTATTGGCCGTGTTAATGTCCCCATCTTTAAGGGCCCTCCGTATTTTTGTGGAACTTACCGAAACATCGTCCACTTCCTGGGCGGGGATTTCCTCTACCTCAAAATCATAGGAACTTCCGAAGGCCATAAGATCCTGGATGTTGGCATTCCGGTTGCGGCCAAATCTATGGTCATATCCAATAATTATTTTTTTTATTCCCAGACGGTTTACAAGAACGTCCCGTACAAAATCCGTAGCTGACAATCGTGAAAACGCATGGGTAAAGGGATGGATAATGAGCTGATCCAAACCCAAACCCTCCAATATTCGGGTTTTTTCCTCGATCGTATTCAACAACTTAATGTCCGAATCCTTTTGGAGTACCATCCTTGGGTGGGGGAAAAAAGTGAGGACCGTGGATTTAAGGTTCTGATCTCTGGCGTTCTTGATAAGGCGTTCCAGGATTTTCCGATGCCCCACATGCACCCCGTCAAAAGTACCGATGGTAATTACGGCGGCATGGTTTTTGTTATATGCGGAAATGCTCTGGGTTATGACCACTTTAATAGAAAGTAAAAAGACTTATCTTTGGTTTTAAGAGGTAGTTTTCAAATAGGCAGATTATTTAAAAACAACCTCAAGGCTAAAAACCCCTTGATGTTTACAAAATTACGCCTAGTTTTTTCAATTACCATATTATTTTTTTCCTTTTGCATTTTTGGGCAAGAGGGGTATTGGCGAAAAAGTATCCAGGGGGTTGGGGGCAAGGATAGGCAACTAAAGTCCTTGCGGCTTCAAAAAGGTACTTTATATCATCTGGATGAAGTGGGGTTGAAAGCCTCCCTCCAAAGGGCGGCTTTGGGCACGGGCAAGTCCATGGGACCGGTATATTTTCCGGATCGCGATGGGGCATTGGTTCCCTTCTATATGAAGGAGCGCAGTGTGTTTGCCCCGGAATTGGCGGCCAAATACCCAAATATCAAGTCATATATCGGTTATGCCACCGATACAGAAGATCGTATCCGGCTCAGCGTTTCCCCAAAAGGTATCCAAGGGATGATTGTCCACACCAATGGTAGGGCAAGCACATTCATCCAAAAATCCAAGGAGGGCGATTACGTGTTGTACAAGCGTCAAGATCACGATTTGGATCAGTTGGATTTTGTTTGTAGCACTACGTCCAAGATCCAATCCACAACGGGTCTTGCCCTAAGGCCCTTTACGGACCAACTCTTTCGAAGGTTTCGGTTGGCGGTATCCGCCTCTGGCGAATACACGAATCATTTTGGGGGTACTGTAGCGGATGCCCTTGCTGGTATTAATGCCACCATTACCCGGGTAAACGAGGTCTTTGAGACCGATTTGGCCGTCACCCTGGAAGTGGTGGCCAATACGGATGAGGTAATCTTTACCAATCCCAGTACCGATCCCTACACCGGCAACTTAAACGCGCAGGTCCAGAACACCTTGACCCAGATAATTGGGGAGAACAACTATGACATTGGTATTTTGCTTCATGACGATGCGGCCGGTGGCAATGCCGGGTTTATTGGATCGGTCTGCCAGGACAACAGAAAGGGTAGTGCCTATGCGGCATCCTTGGAACCCGAGGGCGATATTTTTGACCTGGATTTTGTAGCCCATGAAATGGGGCATCAATTTGGGGCCAACCATACCTGGTCCTTCGAATCCGAGGATACAGGCGTCCAAGCGGAACCTGGCAGTGGTACCACCATAATGGGATATGCCGGGATTACACGGGAAAACAATGTTGCGGCCAACGGTGACGACTATTTTCATTACTACAGCCTAGTGCAGATATCGGATTATTTGGAGCGTGTAAACTGTGCAGAAACCAGTATACTGGAGAACAATCCGCCTACAATAGCGCCGCTTGGGGACTTTGTAATTCCCAAATCTACGGCTTTTGTCCTTTCGGGAACAGCTTCTGACCCGGATCAAGACGATATACTCACCTATACTTGGGAACAGGTTGATAATGGTCTCGCACCATGGGACACCTTTGGGCCCGAGAATCCCGTTGGGGCCAATTTTAGATCCTTGCGTCCCTCGCAGGACGCTACCCGATATTTTCCACGATTGTCCCGGGTACTTTCGGGTAATCTTACACAAGTGTTGCCAACCGAGGGTTCTGCATGGGAAACGGTTTCCAATGTGGAGCGCGAAATGAACTTTGCACTCACGGTAAGGGATAACGCTCCCGGTGGAGGACAAGTGGTTTCCGATATAGTCGGCGTTACCGTAACCAATAATGCCGGACCCTTTGTGGTCACTTCCCAGGCTGCGAATGAGGTTTATGAAGCCGGATCCGTGCAGGAAGTCACTTGGGAGGTGGCCAATACGGATGGGATCCTGGTGAATGCACGGGCCGTCGATATTTTGTTGTCTACAGATGGAGGGCTAACCTTTCCGCTTACCTTGGCCAGTGATGTCCCCAATGACGGGAGTCATCCTGTACTACTTCCCGCGGAGGAAGGTACTACCAATAGAATTATGGTCAAGGCCAGCGAAAACGTTTTTTTTGCGGTCAATACGGCTAACTTTAGCATTGGTACTTCGGAAGTGGTTCTCAATTTTCCCCAAGTGGTGTACGAGCTGTGTCAGCCTGCGGATCTTACCATTCCCTTTACCTATGAAACCTATTTGGGTTTTGGGGAGGAAGTAACTTTTAGCATTTTGGACCCACCGGCCGGTATGGATGTTTCCTTTTCTCCGGGGACGGCAATACTCAACGGGACTTCTGTGGAACTTCTTTTGTCCAATACAGCAGCAGTTGCCTCTGGGATATACACGCTCAATGTGCGGGCCACTGCAGGGGATTTCGTAAAGGAGGCCCCTCTGGAAGTGGCCATACGGAATGCCGATTTTACACCTTTGGGACTTGTTTCGCCCGAGAATGGCCAGGAAGATACCACTACAACGCTTACCCTGGAATGGGAAGGGAGTGACCTGCATTCGTTCTATGACGTGGAATTGGCCTTGGATGAGACGTTTGCCAATATTGTGGAGACCGTTACGGTACAGGCCAATAGATTTACGCCTTCCAACCTGCAGAACAATGCCATGTATTACTGGAGGGTTCGTCCTGGGAATGATTGTGGCATAGGGACATTTACGGCTCCTTTTCGTTTTACGACCCTTAACATTGATTGTAGAAATGAGGCAGCCCGTGATTTGCCGCAGGCGATATCGGCAACGGGGCGGCCCACCATTACTTCCAAGATTCTCTTTTTTGAGGATTTGACCTTGGCCGATCTGGACGTCCAATTGGAATTGGACCATACTTTTTTGGAGGACTTGGTGGTTAGTCTTAGATCTCCCCAGGGAACCACTGTGGTATTGGTCTCCCGATCATGTGGAAGCCTACGGAACATCAATGCAGTATTTGATGATGATGCCAACGCTTTCACTTGTGGAAGTCCGACTGCGATTTTGGGCCGTGTAAAGCCTTTGGGTGCACTTAGTTCGTTTAAAGGGGAATCCATAAAAGGGGAATGGATATTGACGGTTTCGGACAATACCACTAGGGACGGGGGAAGTTTGGAGGCCTTTTCCTTGGACATTTGTGTTGAAGGTGGGTTTAGCCCGGATAGCGATGGGGATGGGGTATTTGATCAAGAGGATGCATGTCCGGATACGCCAATGGGTACCGAGGTAGATCTTGGAGGTTGCCCCATTTTCCGCTTCCCTAGCACTAATTTTTCAATAGGGGCGGAGAGTACGGCCTGTATAGGTGCTTCCGATGGAAGTATCGAAATTTCGGCAACGCTTCCTCTGCAGTATACCATTACCGTTAGTGGAAATGGGACGATGATTTCCGATTCCTTTACCGGTTCCTATACCGTGGACAATCTTTCCATGGGAACCTATACCCTATGTGTTCAGGGAACCGATGGTTCCATAGACTATGAGGAAGTTTGTTTTGAGGCATCCGTAACGGAACCGGAACCTTTAAGTGTAAGCTCCCAACTGGCCCAGGAGGGCGAGGTGGCCATTTTAGACTTGGGGGGCAGCGATTTGTATATTATAGAGTTGAACGGAATACGCAGCGAGACGCAAAGTGATAGGGTAATTCTGGAATTGGAAAAAGGGATTAACCAACTCAAGGTCTTTACGACCAAGGGATGCCAAGGCGTCTATGAGGAACGGTTTTTTACCTCGGACGAAGCCCGGTGGTATCCCAATCCCTTTACAGACATAGTCACCTTGTGGCATGGCCCGTTGAGCGGATTGCTGGAGGTAAGGATTTTTGCATTGGATGGACGGCTTTTATGGAGTGATGAAGTACAGGTGAATGGTAACGAAACGGATTTTGTACTCTCCCAACTTCCCTCCGGCATCCACGTGATACGATATAAGGGCGATGGAATACAAGGAACTTCAAAAATTAGCAAGGAATGAAATGGACAGTTTCCCTAGTTTTGATTTTAGCCGTTTTGGGCTGTAGGAAGAGCGATCCCCCACCAGATCCCCCATCGGCTGTTTCTTTAATTTTTCCAGAGAGAAATTCGGAATGCAATACTGGGGAAAGCATTAGTGAAACCATAAGCAGGGTAACCTTTCGATGGCAAGCTTCGGAAAATACGGATTCCTATGAGCTACGGGTTACCAATTTAAATACGGGCAATACCCAACGCACTTTTGTGGAGACTACTTCCGCCGCATTGAGCATTGCAAAGGGTGTTCCTTTTTCCTGGCAAGTGGTCTCCCGAAACGACCAGGTAACCCAAACTACCGTTAGCGAGAGCTGGTTTTTTTACAACCAGGGGTCGCAGACTTCCTTTGTCCCTTTTCCTGCGGAGATTTTGCAACCGCTTTCGTCCTCAAAGGTATTTATGGATGATAATGGTGAAGTTGCACTAAGCTGGGCCGGCGCGGATTTGGATAATGATATTTCGGGTTACGAGGTCTATTTGGATTTGGAGATTCCACCTGCTAGCTTACTGGCTTCTCCTTTATCTGCCCAAACAGAATTAAACGTAGCGGTCTCCGAGGGTTCGGTCTATTATTGGCGGGTGCTAACCCGGGATGAAGCCGGGAACACTTCGGATTCGGGGGTCCATGATTTTCAAGTGTTCAAGACCCCCGACTGAGAAAACCGCAATGTTTTGGCAAGGGTTAGGTTCCATTAAAGGTATTCATGGTGTGGCGGGCGCCTGAAAGTACGAACGACCGTATGAGCGCAACGGATCGATCCAGGCGTTCCGTTAAGGCCTTCCTTTCCTTGGCATTCCATTGGCCCAACACATAGTCTACCTGTTTTCCCTTGCTGAAATCCGATCCCACCCCAAAACGAAAACGGCTGTAGCCCTGGGTACCTAGACTTTGCTGAATATCCTTTAGGCCATTATGGCCTCCCGCGCTGCCCTTGGTCTTTAGACGAAATGTCCCAAACGGAAGGTTGATGTCGTCCGTGACGACCAGTACGTTTTCTAGGGGGATGTTCTCCTTGTCCATCCAATAACGGACTGCTTTTCCGCTACGGTTCATGAAGGTAGACGGTTTTAGGCAGCAAATGCTGCGGCCCTTTATTTTCAGGATACCGATATCTCCTAGTTTTTGGGTTTCAAAAAGGGAATCTTCCAATACTGCTAGGTGCTCCAGTATTTTAAAGCCAATGTTATGGCGGGTTTCCACATATTCGGGGCCTATATTCCCCAGACCAACGACCAAAAATTTTTTCATAGGTGTTTTCTCCTCAAGTAGGGTCCGGTTCCCTTGGAACAAAGACCTTAGAAATTGGAACATGGGTTTGTGTTTGGATATTCGCAAAAATACAAAAGCACCCTATCCCTTTTGTACAAAAGGGATAGGATGCTTCTGGACTAGGTTTGCGAAAGACTATTCGTTGCTTTCGGAAGCAGCCTCTGCAGGCGCCTCTGTACCAGCAACGTCTTCCTCGCTTTCTTCCTCGTCGTCCGTGTCCACGGCAGTACGGGAGGTCTTTACTTGCACCACTACCGTATTGTCCGGATGCAGGATGGTAAAATCGTCAGATAATAAGGTGTCCACCGCTATGTTCTGGCCGATTCGTAGCTTGGAAATATCCACATCCAGGAAATCGGGAAGATTGTCCGGTAGGGCCTTAATGGCCAACTTTCGTTTCCTGAACAATAATCGTCCACCGTTGCGAACCCCTGGGGAATTTCCTTGTAAACGTACCGGAATATCCATGGAGACCTCTTTGTCCGTGAACAACTGGTAAAAATCTACATGAAGAATGTTGTCCGTAACTGGGTGAAATTGAATGTCCTGCATTACTGCATTGATACTTTCCCCATTTTCCAATGCAATCACAACGGTGTGTGCATTGGGTGTGTAAACCAAATCCCTGAACGCTAGTTCATCCGCTGAAAAATGCAATGGTTTTTCCCCTCCGTACACTACGCAAGGAACCTTTCCAGCATTACGTAGGGCCTTGGTTGCTTTCTTGCCCACGCTTTCTCTTTCTGATCCTTTGATTGTAATTGACTTCATTATATAATTGAATTAATAAATATGCATACTTTTTGGTATCCGGGCGCCATCCCAAGCTACATTAAGAACTTAGAGGCTATGGAGGTATTGTGGTGAACCCGATGCATAACATCGGCAAACAATTCCGCACAGCTTAAGACCTTTACTTTTTCACTTTTCCTTTGTATAGGGATGGAATCCGTAATAATCAATTCCTTGAGTTGGGAACCTTCGATTTTCTCAAAGGCGTCACCAGATAGTAGGCCATGGGTGGTAATGGCCCTTACACTAATGGCGCCCCGCTCCATCATCAGGTCCGCCGCTTTGGTCAAGGTTCCAGCGGTATCCACAAGGTCGTCCACCAAGACCACGTTTTTTCCCTGTACGTCCCCGATAAGCTCCATGTGCGAGATAACATTGGCCTTGGCCCGTTGCTTGTAGCAAATGACCACATCGCTCTGTAAGGCCTTGGAATAGGCATAGGCCCGCTTGGATCCGCCCATGTCCGGGGAAGCAATGGTAAGGTTGTCCAGTCCCAATTTTTTTAAATAGGGGAGGAAAAGGGTGGAAGCAAACAAATGATCCACGGGTTTTTCAAAAAAACCTTGGATCTGATCGGCGTGTAAATCCATGGTAATAATCCGTGTAGCACCGGCGGCCTCCAACATTTTAGCGATCAATTTAGCTGCAATGGGAACCCGGGGTTTGTCCTTCCTATCTTGTCTGGCCCATCCAAAGTAAGGCATAACGGCGGTAATATGACGTGCCGAAGCCCGCTTGGCGGCATCCAACATCAAGAGCATTTCCATTAAATTCTCGGAACTGGGATTGGTGGATCCTATTATAAAGATACGGGCTCCCCTAACGGATTCTTCAAAGGAGGGTTGGAATTCCCCATCGCTATATCTGGAAAAGAGTACGTTTCCAAGTTCGGTACCATAGGACTTGGCTATCTTCTTGGCAAGATCCGTACTTTGCGTGCAGGC
>JBCCZF010000119.1:0-7567 GCA_039188035.1 Bacteroidota bacterium
ATACGCATCAATATTTTTATAGGAATCCGAAGTGGCTTGTCCCCCATGCTCCAGCCACATCTGCCTACTTTCCGCACCCAGGAGCCAATCGTAGCAGAGCTGGTCATGATTGCCACGGATAAAAATGCATTCCCGGGTGTTTCCTAGCTCAATTAGAAAATCCACGGTTTCCACGGCTTCGCTCCAGCCATCCACATAATCCCCCAGAAATATGAGTCGGTCTTCCGAGGATACCCGAGCCCGTTCCAATACCTGCTGTAAAGCCCGTAATCCGGAATGTACATCCCCAATAACCAGTGTCCTTTTTTGAGTCATGTATAACGTTTAGACCTCTTTATTGTGCAAAAATCGCTATTAGGGCGATCACCACAAGGATAAAAAGCACCAAAAGGAAAATTTTCCAGAAGGAATAGGGACGGGTACCGCTCACCGCCCCGGTCTGCCCATTGATGCAAAAGCGATATTCCTTTCCTTGATACCTATATGAACTGATATAGATAGGGAGAAGGATGTGCTTAAAAGTCTCACGGGACAGTTTGATATCTGCCTGATGAATTCGTTGCGCATCTCCCCCGATATCCCTACGTATCCAGTTATAGGCAATATTCTTGGCCTCCTGAAAAGATTGATGATGTCCCTGCTTTAGGGAAACCGTATATTTTTCGGTTACAAAGCCCGAGAGGTATTTGGAATTAAAGGAAACCAATTCCTTAAGGTTCCAAAAAGCGATTTTTGGGGGTATGGCGCTTTGCGTCCTTTGGGATGCGTTTACCAGGATATCGTCCACAAACCCCTCTACCTGGCCAGAGGCGAAGGACCATCTGGTCTTCCGTACCCGTTGGTTACGTACACCATTCTTGGTACGCACCCTTCGATTTTCATAGTAGTGGATTCCACGTCGCCCTTGGTAGGAGGCATGCAACTGGGCATCAAACGTCCAGTAGGGAACATAAAGACCATGCAACCCCTGGGGATCCAGGGCCGCCCTTTTTAATTTATTGGGTGCAAACCAAAGACCCTTTACCCAACCCCTAAAAATTTGCCGCGCTTGGGCCGCATTGATTTTAAAGGGCAGTACCGCACCAGGTCTAATCCAACTTTCAGGTTCCGCGTCCTCTCGTATAAGCGGTTCCCCGCAGTAAACACAATCCAAGGACTTGTAGTTTTCCTCCACATGCTGGTTGGCCCCACAATTTTTACAGTGCAACAGTTCCAAGGTGTCCGTATAGGCATTTTCGCCTACAGCCTTTAGATAATGCTGTAGTTCCAACTCCTCAAAGCTACTTTTGGTCTGTTCTATAAACTCCTCGTAGCCGCAATACTCACACTTTAGTTGATGGGATCCTGGTTTAAACTTTAGTTCCGCCCCGCAATTGGCACAGGCCTTTTTCCGTTCGGATTTTTGGGTTTCTACCATGGGCCTTACTCAGCGGGAAGCGGTGGAGGAGTATTGCCTCCCAAAAAACCTTTGAGTTCCTCTACTTCCTTAAGCGCCTCCCATTGGGACATGCCAGGCCTCCAGATCAAGGAATCCCTATTGATCTTTCGGGCCGCAAAAAGCTCTTTTAAACGATCAAGGGGAACTGGGCCCATCTGTTGGCCGTCTACCGCATAGTGATACGTAACCTGCATAGGCATTGGCGGGGGTACAGCAATTTGTCCTTGGGTAGTCCCAAAAGAGGGTTGTGTGGCCTGGGGGTTCATCATATTGCCCATTTGCTGGGCCAAGGCAAAGCCCATGCCCATGCCCATTCCGGCACCTGCCGTTCCACCCTCGTTTAAGGCAGCGGCCTCCATGGCCTTGGCCGCCTTGAACTGGGAAAGTTTGGTCATATCCAATTTATCCAAACGACTGTACTCAAAGATTTCCTTTTTAAGTTCCTCGGGCATGGAAACGTTTTCTATATAAAAACGTTCCAGATCTATCCCCACCCGTTCAAACTCGGGTTGCATCACCTCTTGACAGGTTTCGGAAAGTTCACTGGAATTGGCGGCATAAAGCTCAATGGGAAGGTTGGCTTCCCCAGCGGTGTCCGTAAATCGGGTTACGATAAGACTTTTAAGATGTTCGTTGATTTCGTAATTGGTAAAGTTGCCGTCCGTTCCTACAACATCAATAATGAATTTACCGGGATCGCCTATCCGATAGCTATAGGTTCCAAAGGCGCGGATTTCCACAAGTCCAAAACGTTCATCACTAAGGATAAAGGGGTTCTTTGTGCCCCATTTTTCATCCGTGAACAAGCGGGTATTTACAAAATACACTTCGGCCTTAAAGGGACTGTTAAAACCGTATTTCCATCCTTTCAGGGTAGTTAGAATAGGCAGGTTTTGCGTATTTAGGGTATACGTCCCAGGAGCAAAGACATCGGCCAATTGTCCTTCATTCACAAAAACGGCGGTCTGGCCTTCTCGTACGATCAATTGGGCATTGTTCTTAATTTCGTTCTGGTAGCGTTCAAAACGGTGGACAAGGGTATCATTGGTATTGTCCAACCACTCCACAATGTCTATAAACTCATTGCTAAGCTTCTTTTTTATCTCATTAAATAGGTTCATTTTTTTGTTTTAACTAGGTTAATGGATGGTTTTATAAGACCCCCGATAAGGTACGGATTTCCCGGTATCGCGCAAAGGTGGGGAATAAAAATGCGATGGAAGGCCAATCGCGTAAAGAACTGCGCAGGAAAAGAAGGGTTATCCGGTGTTCGGATTGGATTTTCCAATATAACCAATTTTCCATCCGCACCATAAGACCAATGCCCTTGTGTGGGGAGGCACAAGCCTTGCTCCTTAACACCTCCTGTTTTGCTTGCTCTTTTGTATTTCTTCCGCAAAAAGATAAATTCGCACTAACTTAAGGCACAAAGCGGGGTATGCTTTCCTTTTGCATACGTTTTCGGAACTCCTAAATAGAATATCCCTAGACGGCAATCGTGCAATTTTTATACTTTTAGGCCCTTATTTGGAACCATGAAGACCGTTTATTGTATTGGGGAACTGTTGATCGATTTTGTGGCCGAAGGGCAGGGCAGCGATTTGAGCAAGGCCCATACCTTCACCAAAAAAGCTGGTGGAGCCCCTGCCAATGTGGCCTGTGCCATAGCCAAGTTGGGAGGTAAAAGTCAGTTTGTGGGCTGTGTGGGAAACGATCCTTTTGGTACTTTCCTCATCAACGTACTTAAAGAAAACCATGTAGATATTTCCCAGACACAACGCAGCAAAACCTTTACCACCCTGGCCTTTGTATCCTTGGCCGACGATGGGGAACGGGATTTTTTCTTTGACCGTGGGGCGGATAAAAAATTGAAATACGATGCCTCCCTAAAAAAAGGGTTCCAAAACAATATTATTCATTTTGGTGCGGCCACTGCCCTTTTGGGCGGTGACCTGGAAGAGTCCTATAACCGTTATTTTTTTGATGCCCTTACCCAAAACGCCTTTATTAGTTTTGACCCGAACTTTAGGGCAGATCTTTGGAAGGACAATGAAGCAACTTTCATTAAGAAGAGTCTTCATTTTGTGGAAAAATCGCACCTCTGCAAGTTTAGTTTGGAAGAGGCACAGCTCTTGTCCAAGAAGACCGATCTGGCCGCCTGTTGTGATGCCCTCCATGAGGTAGGCACTCCCTGTATTGCCATTACCCTAGGTGGCAAGGGAACCTTGATCAGTACACCCCGCACCAAACGGACCATCCCCAGCATTTTTGTAAATCCCTTAGATACCACAGGGGCAGGCGATGCTTTTATTGGCTGTTTGCTCTATCAGATCGCATCCCAAGGCAATGCCAATGCCACCACAGCCAATTTTGATCTTTTGGCCCAAATGGTGGAAAAGGCCAACCGGGCCGGCGCCCTTACCACTACGGGGTATGGGGCGATTCCATCCTTGCCGGAATACATCGAGGTATTTGGGTAGTTCCATACCGTATTAAAGGGGAAGTGCTGCCCACGTTTTAATGGATATTCCTACTTTGGCCTTTTTTGGTATTACCAAATTGGATATAGATATCCCCGGCACTGATGTCCTATCGTTTTAACGTGAAATGACTTATATATTCCTTGGTGCCGCTATCCCCTTCGTACAAAACCCGAAACCAATAATCCGTGGCGGGCAGTGCCCTTCCGTTAAAAGTACCGTCCCATTCCCCTTGTTCCTCAAAAGAAAAGAGTAAGGCACCATACCGATCGAAGATACTGACCCTGGCCCCTGGGATTTCCCCAATCCCCACGATGGCCCAGGTATCATGAATATTGTCCCCGTTGGGGGTAAAAAAGCGAGGGTAGTCCACGATCAAAAAATCCTTGGAAACCACACTACAACCTTCTATGTCCCTCACAGAGGCGATGTGTTCCCCAGGCCCAAGGTTTTCAAAACTATTGGAAGTCCCAAAAGGTCCATTGTCCAAGCTGTACTCATACGTACCATTCCCTTCCGCGACGAACTCTACCCTATTGTTATCCGCAAAAAGGCTGGAAAGCGTACGGACCTCAAAGGTCTCCGGTTCCTGTGAGACCCTTACCCGGGTACTTGTGGAAAAGCCACATTCCAAAGCATTGTTTTGCCATGCCACGTGGTACACCCCCCCGGCCATGGCCGCATAGGAGGGGCCATCGGCATCCGAAATCCTGTTCTCCTCCGCTATGGCATCCCTATACCATGCAAAGCTGTAGTCCATAGAAGGAAGGCCCGTTTCCAAAAAGGGTGGCCCCCCTATTACCCCACCGGAACTATCCAAACAAAGTACATATTCCGCTTCCAAGGCGATTTCGTCCTCGTTTTCTCTTATAATCAATTCGAAGGAACTAATCCCATAACAGCTTCTTCCCGATGAAAGTCGGGTATAGATGGTAATAGGGGCCGGGCCGGCCCTAAACTCCGTGGTGTTTGCAATAGGTCGGGTAAAAGCATCGGCATCCGCCCTAGAAGTAAAAAACGTAACCTGATAGATGTCCGGATCCTGTGTGCCCAAGATCCGACTGGCATTGGTACTAAAATCAAAGGTCTCCGTTCGATCCCCATCATTATCACAAAGCACCAAATTCAAGGGCGCATCTGCAATGAACGGCGGTGGAACAAACCGGATTTCTATGGAATCCCCGGATATGCAATTCCCGGAATACACCAATTCCACGGAATATATACCACTTTCCACCACGGCCACACTAGGGTTCCCGGCCCAGGCCAGGATTTCTATACCATCCTTGAACCACTTATAATCCTGTACCCCATCGGCCTGGGCGTCCAAAACAATGGTTTCCCCAATACAGGCAGGGTTACCATTGTCAACCGTTCTATCCTCGCCCAGGTTGGCATCCAGGACAAAGCTCCCGGCTTCCAAAAAAACGGCAGAATCTACTTGGGAATCGCCACTGTCTGCAATGACCAATTTAATGGTGTAGGTTTCCCCAGGGATCACTACGGCCTCAGCAGTAAGCCTTTTCGTTTGCCCGTAAAGGGAGATAGGCGATTCGCTTTCGTTGATCCTGTCAAAAAAACCCAAATTTCTAGCGGAACACTGCCCTGTGATCCCCGGTCGTATTGTAGTTACCCTAACCGGTACGGTAGTTCCTGGAATAAGGGCCAGGTTGGTAGAGACCCCATTGGAATCCGTAAGGATAAAAGCGAATACATCGGAAAACTCACATTGAAAATTCTCTCGATATTCTTCGGAAGCAAAGAGAAAATTAAAACTGATCCTATTGGCGAGGGGTACGAAATCAAATTGGAGATACGAGGCATTGAACAGTTCGGGGCTACTGGTAATCGTTCTTAATTCGTTGTCACCAGGCCAGGTTTCATCCCCGGAATCCTTGGGTTCGGCACTTGGCCCTTGGGTATCCCTGGCCCTACCCGTGGACAGTACAACACCTTCCACAAAGGGAAAATCCGTCCTATCCGCACTAAAATAACCGATTCCGTTTACGCTCTGGGAAGTTCCTGTAAACGAGCTATAATTGGAGGTTTCCGCACAACCACTAGCGACTAGCACATCCCTTACCAACTCCTCCGCGGTGTATGCAACATCCACCTGAATTTGGGCGCATGAAACCCCAGCGCAAAAAACCAGTGCAATGGAGAATACCTTTTTCATTTTCAAAAGCGAGCTTCCTTAAAAGGGAATTTGAAATATACGGAAAAATGCCATATCCCCGGCTGCGAATGAGTTAAGAGGTCTTTTTCGCCCTTTAAGGCATCCAAACTAAAAAAGGTGGGCCAGATGTCATATTTTCGAAAGAACCGTAACCAAAGTAATGAAGGCCAAAACAAAAAATGGGCGAAAATCTTGAGGATACTTTTTTGGGGGCACTGGAGGAACACCAGCACAAATTGCTGCGTATCTGTTCCGTGTACGCCAAGGATACGGAGGACACCAAAGATTTGTTCCAGGAAGTATTGGTGCACATTTGGAAGGCTATGCCCTCCTTTAAGGGAAATGCTGCCCTGGGCACATGGATGTACCGGATAACCTTAAACGTATGCCTTCGCCTAAATACCAAGGAAAACAAAAGCAGGAAAAAGATCCTGCGCATGGACGGGCGAACCATCCATATTGTTCCCAACGAAACGGATACGGAAGAACAACACGAAAAGCGGGTACAGCTAACCCGGTTACGTAGTTGCATCAAAAAACTTAACGAAGCGGACAAGGCCGTAATCACCCTATATCTGGAGGAACTGCCCTATAAGGAAATTGCCGGTATACTAGGGCTTCGGGAGAATACGGTGGCCGTAAAGGTCAAACGGATCAAAACGAAATTGTTGCATTGTATAAACGGAACAACATGATGGAAGACGAACTCATAAAAATTTGGCAGGCCTCCCCGCAAGTGGAGCAGGTAAAATTTGAGAAGTCGCGGTTGATGTTGGAGTTGGATTCGAGTTTGAAACGAATTCGTAAATCTTGGAAGTATATGCTCATAAGAGAAACCATAGCAGCGGTCATCGGAATTGCCATATTCACCCATTTTGTTTTTACCCACCCTTTTACGCTGGCAAGGATTGGATCGGGATTGACTATACTCGCCATCGTCTATATTATTGTCCGACTTTTAACCACTGATAGGCAGAATGCCAACAATTATTCTGAACCTTACCTAAATTACCTGTATAAAGTAAGGAAGGTTCTAGAGGTTCAAAAAAAGGTACTGGATAATGTGGTTTACTGGTATGTTCTACCATTGTATCCAGGGGTAATACTCATTTTGTTAGCCTTTGTTCACCTAAAAGAAAAGATCAACTTGATACTTCTGGCCATTTCAAGTATAATAGTAATGACGATTGGCGTCCATTTGCTGAATAAATGGGCATCCAAAAAGTATTATAAACCCAGATTACAAAAAATTGACGAACTTATCCTAATCATGACAGAAAATGATAGTACACCATGACTATAAAATGCGGAAACTAGTGAAAAAGATATCTCTGATTATATTCCTGTTAACGGCTAGTTCACGATTGTTGGCCCAAGACATCACCGGGGATTGGCATGGCCTATTGGAACAACTACGGTTACGCGTGGTATTTCATATTTCGGAAACAGAAAATGGATACACCTCCACGCTGG
>JBCCZF010000120.1:0-7521 GCA_039188035.1 Bacteroidota bacterium
AATTGTATCCCATGCAATTCGAGGAGCCCTTGTTCCATATCCATTTGAATGTGGACTACCCCTTTAACCTTACGGGAATCCTCTATTTTCCAAAGCTCACCAACGACCTGAATATTCAAAAGGACAGGATACAACTTTATCAGAATCAGGTTTTTGTTACGGACAATGTGGAGGGCATTGTTCCTGAATTCCTTACCATGCTCCGTGGGGTAATCGATTCCCCGGATATTCCCTTGAACGTTTCGCGTTCCTATTTACAGGCGGATGGCGCCGTAAAAAAGATTTCGTCCTACATAACCAAAAAGGTAGCGGACAAACTCAACTCATTGTTCAAAAACAATCGTGAGGATTTTGAGGCCAAGTGGAACGACATCAAAATCGTTATTGAATACGGGATGCTCTCCGAGGAGAAATTCTTTGAAAAGGCCGAGAAATTTGCCCTTTACCCTACTGTGGACAACAGCTATTTTACCTTTGATGAGCTTCAGGAGAAAATAAAGGACAACCAGACGGACAAGGATGAAAAACTGGTGGTGCTCTATGCATCCGATAAAGAGGCCCAACACAGTTATATAGAGGCCGCCAAGGCCAAGGGTTATGAGGTACTGCTTCTGGACTCCCCCATTATTTCCCATTTGATGCAGAAACTTGAGACCTCCAAGGAAAAATTGTCCTTCGCACGAGTAGATGCAGATCACCTGGACAACCTGATCAAAAAGGACGATACGGCCATCTCCAAGCTTTCGGATGAAGAGAAGGAAAAGCTGAAAACCAATTTGGAGGAGGTTTTGGAGGACAAGACGTATACCGTGCAGTTGGAAGCCATGGATAGCGCCTCCTCTCCCTTTATTATTACTGAACCCGAGTTTATGCGGCGTATGAAGGAAATGCAACAGACCGGTGGCGGCGGGGGCATGTTCGGGATGGGCAATATGCCGGAGATGTATAATCTCATCGTGAATACCAATCATGCCCTGGTAAGTGAAATTCTGAATACACGAACGGCAAAGAAACGGGAACGGTTGATCAACCAATCCGTGGATCTGGCCCGACTATCCAAAGGATTGCTCAAAGGGCAAGAACTTACGGAATTTATCAAGCGTAGTTATGAAATGGTGAAGTAGATGAAAGATTTAAGATATTAGACTTTAGATACACGCCGCAACGTAGTCGAAAGTTAAAAGACCGCCTGATCACCGAACAAATTCGAAGTGCAGGCGGTTTTTTATTGGATTTCGTATCTTGATCTTTGATAACCTCGTTTATGCGCAACGATTACCAAGGTAAGGCATTTCAAAAGTGGCTTAACAAACTACAGCGGGAAAGCTGGCAGTTGGAGCTTATCATTTCTGGTTTTGCGCTGTATGGTCTTTTCCAGGCCTTGGATCCCATAAAGGAAAGGATGGCACTTAACTCATTGAACGGAGAAACCGCTTTTTTCCAATTATGGTTTATTACATGGATTGCCCTATACATTCTTCTGTTCAATCTAATGCTACATGTCCTATTACGGGGACTTTGGATCGGGGCTATTGGACTTCGTTACGTCTCAGGCGACATTGATTATAAAGCACTCGACTATTCCCCAAGGTTTACGTCCTTTCTCAAGCAAAAGGTGGGCTCCTTTGATCGCTATATCGCCCAATTGGAAAACTATTGCAGCATTTTGTTCGCCCTTTCCTTTTTACTTATTTTTTATGTCATTGGAGGATTTATCGCCCTTACGGTTCCCGTTTTCTTAATTGATTCAATCTATGGGGTTTCCGAAAACTATGCCTGGGGTAAATATGTCGCCGTTACATTTGCGGTGATTTACCTCTTGGCACTTATCATTGTGTTTATCGACTTTTTAGGACAAGGAATTCTCAAACGCAAGAAATGGGTTTCAAAAATATACTTCCCCATTTATCGGGTTTTCGGATTTCTAACGCTATCTTTCCTCTATCGCCCATTAGTTTATAATTTCCTGGACAATAGATTTGGAAGAC
Source organism: Bacteroidota bacterium (assembly GCA_039188035.1). Classification (GTDB taxonomy): domain Bacteria; phylum Bacteroidota; class Bacteroidia; order Flavobacteriales; family Flavobacteriaceae; genus Ulvibacterium. The sequence continues at coordinate 1,989 of JBCCZF010000120.1, forward strand.
GTTTGGGGTTGTTTTTGACACCTATCTACCTCGTTATTGTCTATATAAGCAGTCTTGAATATCGCACCTCAAATTTTCTTGGAGCATCCAATGAATCTTCGGAACTTCAAATAACGCGCAATCACTACGAGAACCTATCTGAAAAAGAGGATACCTATATACGCATAGCCGCTATTCCCGCTAAAGTCATTGAAAAAAAACACCTAAAGGTATTTCTGCTGTACTCCAAAGAAATGGAAGATGGGCTTTTTGAACAGAATCCACATTTGGAACCCGCAAAAGATCAAAGGGGGTTCCGATCCCGCATTATGTTTGATTTTAAAATGGGTAGGGATGAGGCACTAAATGTTAAGGACACCCTCGATTTTTCCTCATACATGACGGCTGTAAATCAATTGTACACCCTAAAAATAGATTCCCTTTCCTACCCAAGTCAATTTGTGGCCTCTACCAACGCCAAAAACCGTTTGGGTTTTGAAACCTATTTAAACGTTAAAGACTTAAGAGAAGGCAAACATGTCCTAACAATCTCTGGGCCCGCGAAAGAAATACGGGCCAATAGTCAAACCAAAACGACCCAAAAAATATTGGTAACCATACCTTTTTGGTATTTTCCACAAACTGTCCAAATTCCAGGCCATGTCCCAAACCTAGGTAAAGCGAAGCTTCCCAAGGAATAAACGCCGAGTACGGGCATTGGGACTTCCTCCGAGAGACCAAATCCCAAAAACGCCATACCCATTTGGATAGTCGTTTTTTTTGGATTTAGTATCTTTCCGGGGAATTCCTCCCGAACAAATCTAATACCAACACCGCGATAATGAACTTCCATAGAAAATCATTTTTGTTTTTGCTACTATCCTTTTTGGTCATCACCGGCTATCAATGTAAGAACAAACCCAAGCCTGAAAAGGTCACGGATAGCCCAAAGGATCTGGTTAGCATTAAAAAAAGCAACTTTGGGGAAACAGAAAAGGGCGAGTCTGTAATGCTTTACAAACTTAAGAATGCCCATGGCATGGCGGTGGATATCATGACCTATGGTGGAACGATCATCTCCCTTAAGGTTCCAGATCGCGACGGAAACATCCAGAATGTGGTGTTGGGCTATGATTCCTTGGCCCCTTACCTCAGACCCAACCCCTATTTTGGCTCCCTTATCGGCCGCTATGGCAACCGCATTGCCAAAGGGCGCTTTTCCTTGGATGGCAAGGAATATGAATTGGCCAAAAACAATGGGGAGAACCATTTGCATGGTGGCATAAAGGGCTTTGACAAAGTAGTCTGGCAGGCCTCCGAGGAAAAGGGGCCGGGTTTTGCCAAATTGATACTGGCCTATACCAGTGCTGATATGGAGGAGGGTTATCCCGGCAATTTGGACGTGGTGGTAACCTATACCTTAACGGATTCCAATGAACTGGAAGTCCTTTATGAAGCAGTCACCGACAAGAAAACCATTGTAAACCTAACCCAACACGCCTATTTTAACCTTTCCGGTGACTTTGGGCAAGATATTTTAGATCATGGGTTGCAATTATATACAGCATATTACCTCCCCGTTGATGGGCAATTGATCCCCACCGGTAAATTGGCTTCCGTAAAGCAAACTCCTTTTGATTTCACCACTGCGAAACCCATAGGCAAGGACATAAACGCCGATCATGATCAAATTGGAATCGGTTTGGGCTATGATCACTGTTGGGCCTTTGGGGATCCGGATGGGGGTTTTCGAAAAATTGCTACTGTAAAACATCCAAATAGCGGCCGGGTCATGGACGTATTCACCACGGAACCTGGAGTACAATTCTATTCCGGGAATTTTTTAGACGGTTCTTTGCCAAGACCAGGAGGGGGCACCTACGGATATCGGTCGGGACTATGTTTGGAAACCGAACATTATCCCGATTCACCCAATCGTCCTGAGTTCCCATCCACGGCCCTTTCACCAGGGGAAAAATATACTTCAAAGACCTCGTTTCGCTTTACGGTCGACTAAAGGGATATGCGCCGATCCAACAGGGATCTCAGGAAAACGGTCTGGACAATGACAAAAAGCGCAAAACAGACCGTTGCGTACGTAAAGGTATCCGGAATTTGAAAATTATTGAATATTTCCAGAATTGGGTCCAATCTGAGAAAAGGCCCATCCACCTGCGGTGTATCCCATATGCGTCTATGGCCAGACCCCGCTACCATATAGTAGCACAAAACACCCCATGCCACAGCTATGGACCACCAGGCATACTTAGGTATTAAGGGCTTGTATGTAAGTGTCTCGGAAGGGGAAGCTTCCACCCCGATCCTATGCATGACCAAGGTGGTAAAGTCCTTGGACGGTTTTTCAAGACCAGCTTCCTGGATCAAGTCCTTATAAAAACGATATCCCTTTTTTTCCTCCTCTTTCATGATTTGGCTAATTTTTCTTTTTGCTGCGTTTCCAATATACCACCAAGTCGCTTCCGCGCCCTAAACAATTTCACTTTTAAAGTATCGGGACTCGAACCCATAATTTCGGAAATCTCCTTTAAGGAAAGTTCTTCGAAATAGTGCAATGTAAGTAAGGAGGCATAATCCGAGGGCAATTTTTGCATGGCCCGTCGTATCCGAAAGCTTCGTTCCTCGTTTACCATATCTTCCAAGGTGTTTTGCACTACTTGAGGGGCATGTCCCAGATATCCGTCCACCAATTCCGTTTCCGGAATACGCTTTATTTTCTTCACGGCATCCAGGGCGGAATAATAGGCGATCCGATATAACCAGGTAGAGAACTTGGAATCCCCCTTAAACTTGGACAATCCCCTATATGCTTTTACAAAGGAGTCCTGAGCCACTTCCTCCGCCTCTTCGGTATTCTTCACCACACGCAAGGCCAAGGTAAACACCATATGCTTGTATCGCTCTACCAAAGGGGAAAACGCGTGGGTCTCCCCTTTCATAACCTTGTTTATATAATATTGATCCGAACGCTGGCTCATTAGCTATTTGGAAACATGGCGGGTACTATAACCGATCGGCGTACCCAATTGACTGCTTTTGGTCGATTCCATGGGAAACGCTCAAGGCGTTTCTATCTATAGGACAAGAAAAGGTAAGATAAGGTTACACCCATTCCAAAAAAAATTCATTTGGGTGTAACCCTGGAAAATAGCATATCGTCCTATGGACAAAACACATTGTAAAACCGCATCGCCTTACCGGCATAAAAAACAAATACTATGGCAGCAGCGATTATTATCCCAGTAAGTTTATTTATTGTTATCTTTTTGATTACCTATCTGTATTTCTCCACCCGCAACAAGGAACGTTTGGCCTTGATCGAGAAAGGGGCGGATGCCAGTATTTTTGTACGTGGCCAACGGGACAAACCTTCCGGTGTCTGGAAAATAATCATTTTAAACTTAGCACTACTTCTTATGGGCATTGGCGCGGGAATCGTAATAGGCGGTGTCCTGGCCGCCAATTTAAACATACGCTGGGGTGTGGCCATGCCCGGCACCATTTTCCTCATGGCCGGTACCGGATTGTTAATAGGCTTTTTTCTAACCAAAAAAATGGAGAAGGAATAAAACAATTTGCATAAAAGCCAAAACATCAAGGGCTTCAAGAAAAAATTCCATAGAAAAAAAAGTATAGGGGGCCACTGCAAATTAGCGGTGGTTTTCTATTTTTAATCCATGGAAATCGTAGCTGTCAATATTGGAAAGCCCACCACCATTGTTTGGAATGGCAAGGAGCAACAGACTGGAATCTTTAAATACCCTATTACCGGACCAGTAGTGCTTCAAAAAGAGTCTGTTGCCGGGGATACTATTTCCAATCGAAAGGTTCACGGAGGTATCCACAAGGCGTGTTATCTGTATTCTTCCGATCAATATCCGTATTGGAAAGCGCTATATCCCCATTTATCCTGGGATTGGGGCATGCTGGGCGAGAACCTTACCATAAGTGGTTTGGACGAGTCCCAGATATGTATTGGGGACATCTACAGGGTAGGAACGGCATTGGTACAGGTCTCCCAGCCCCGGGAACCCTGTTTTAAGCTGGGACTCCGGTTTGGAGATCAGGGAATATTACGTCAATTTATAGACCATGGGGCTTCTGGTACCTATATACGGATCTTGGAAGAAGGTCAAGTAAAAGCCGGGGATTCCCTTCAGCTTCATGAAGCCTCCACAAATCCGCTAACGGTAAAACAATTTTTTGACTTGCTCTACTCCCGGAAAAAGAATGCCGATATTTTACAATTGGCCCTCTCCAATAACGCCCTTCCCCAACGGAAAAGGGAACAGTTAAAAAGGTATCTCTAACCTTGACTTTTGTCCTTTTGGGTTTCTTGGAAAATAGTATCTTAGGCGTCCGCTTAACATAGACTATGACGTATCCCTGGCATTTGTACTTAATGGCCGCCCTTTATGTTTTGGCAGGCAATTTTCATCTTTTCATTCCCGGGGCCTATGTTCGGATAATGCCCAAGTCCCTTCCCAATCCCAAACTTTTGGTACTTTTGAGTGGTTGGGCGGAGATTCTCCTAGGTATCGCACTTTGTTTTCCCGCGACCAAAAACACGGCCATTTATGGAATACTACTCATGCTAGTGGTATATATGCCCATACACTTTCATATGTTATCCAATAAAGAGGCGGCAGCGGGCATTCCCCAGTGGCTGTTGGTGTTGCGCATCCCCTTGCAACTGGGCCTTGCCTATTGGGCCTACCGGTATCTAGGGGTATAAGGGAGGATCCACTACACTGCAAGAAAAAAAGGCCCCGGAGTGCAGGACAACACTTCAGGGCCAAATCAACTCAACTAAATGGATTTAACTCTTATAGCGCAACATCTTTGTAATAACTTCCATTGGTATCACTTACCACTATGGTATAGCTATTTTTGGGTGCACTGTTAAAATTAAAGGCTTTTTCAATAATCATTTCGTCTTTTACCGTTTCTTCGAAAAGCAGATTATTTCTATTATCCCAAACCTTTATGTTTACTTGTTCCCCATCAAGGTTCAAATAATTTAGGAAAACATTGTCCCCAACTTTTCTAAAGGTGGGCTTTACGTTTTCCTTCTTTTCCAGAATCCGTATCTCATCATCAATACTAATGCCGTAAACAATGCTTCGCAAGGCGTTTTCCGCCTTTAGGAAATAGTCCCCGTCCTCTAAACTTTTCAAGTCAAATCGCTTGTTATAGAAATCGGTATCCTTAACAAACTCGGAAAAGATAATATTACCTTTAACATCCATTATCTTAATAGAAGTATTCTGATTTTGGGTGTTCCACTCAAAGACCAAGGCCTTGGCATTGTCATCGGAGAAAACACTTAATTTAGGCTCTTTTGCCATACCTGTAACCGTTACAAGCATAAGGGCGATCGCAGTTGCTGTTTTTAAAATTGCTTTCATAACACTTTGTTTTTATGTCCACATTACTTGCGGACATGGTTAATGATTTACAATACAAAGGTATTAACCGGCACCTGCTCCCACTACTGCGGTATTTTCCTATTTATGTGCTATATTACCATATACAA
>JBCCZF010000121.1:0-7506 GCA_039188035.1 Bacteroidota bacterium
GATGCCCATCAAGGGCATGTATTCCCTGATGGGCCCGAGCCTAGTGGGTTGCGATATTGTATTAACAGTGAAGCATTACAGCTTCAAGAAGAAAAGGAAGGGGCATAAAAATGAAAAAGGGAAACGGACATAGATACATTTTAGAGAATTTTAAAAAAGGGAAGGTTTGAAATTTTAATGTGGGAGCGTAAGTTGTACATATTCTCAATTTTATAATTCTCATAATTTCAATTGATTATTAAAATGTAAACATGTGAAAAAATGGAAATAATGACCGTTGGAGGTGGCTGTTTCTGGTGTGTGGAGGCAATTTTTCAACGCATACAAGGTGTGGAAAAAGTGGTTTCCGGTTATAGCGGAGGGGATTGCCCCGGACATCCTACCTATCGTGAGGTGTGTTCCGGGCGCACGGGACATGCGGAAGTAGTTCAGGTGACCTACAGCCCGGAGGTGATTTCATACGAGGAGTTGTTGATCATCTTTATGACAAGTCATGACCCCACCCAATTTAATGGACAGGGGGCCGATCTGGGATCGCAGTATCGCTCTGTAATCTATTACCATAGCGAACAACAAAAAACAGCGGCCGATGAGGTTATCAGACAACTGAATCCCCATTTTGATAACAAAATCGTAACCGAGATCAGTGCGGCGGAGATATTCTATGCAGCGGAGGAGTACCACCAAAATTACTACGATCGGAATAGTAGGGAGAGCTATTGCAGCTTTGTGATTACACCCAAGCTCAATAAACTCCGCAAAAGGTACGCCGATAAGTTGAAACCTAACGTGGTAAACACTTAAAAGAATTCGGTTTAAGGGGTTGTTTTCAGTTCCCTCCCCCGGGAAACGGTATGGGTTAGGGCTGCTGCCCCGACCCCATATCCTTTGATATCGGACTCGTATTGGTCTTGAGTTGTTTTGTTTAAGCGTCCCGATGGCTACCGGGGTCGGGTTCCCGTCACTGACCGATCTCGTTCAGGCGGGCGTCCCGAGGACTCCGGACATTAGGCCACAAAAGATCATAGGATTGTAAATAATAACAGATTAAGACGAGTTCGGCATAATGAATATGTCAAACCATACGGGAATCCATATTGCTGCCCATTCCCTAAAAAAAGATAAAGATGAAAGATATAGTTGAAAAAAAAGTAGTTAAGGCACCCGAGTTTTATGTAAAGGATTGGGTGGATGCCCAGGGCCATAAAACCGATCCCATCAAATTGTCGGATTTTAATGGGAAATTTAAGGTAATCTATTGTTTTCAAAGTTGGTGTCCCGGATGCCATAGCAAGGGATTGCCCGATTTAAAAAAGATGGTCCAAGGCCTAGAAGGAAACGATAAGGTAACTTTCTTGGCAGTCCAGACTGTTTTTGAGGGGCACTCCTCCAATACCTATGAAAAGATGGTGGAAACCCAAAAACAGTACGGTTTAAAGATACCTTTTGGCCATGACGCCGGGGACGATGGAAAGTCACGATCCAACATTATGACCAACTATCAAACGGGCGGTACCCCTTGGTTTATTTTTATCGATCAAAAGGACAATGTGGTATTCGCCGATTTCCACCTAAATGTGGATGCTGCCATTGATTTTTTAAAACGGATTGAATAATGCTAAGGAACGTTCCTGAGATAAAAGTATATGGCGCCCATGGCTGCCACAAGTCCAATTATTACCGTTTGCTTCTGGAGGAGGCAGACTTGCCCTTTCGTTTTCTGGATGTGGAGGCCAGTGCAGAACACGCGAAAGAGCTGCGTAGTTTGTATACCAACGGAAAGTTGAATTTTCCAACGATAACCATTGGTGCTAAAAAACTTAGGAATCCCACCAAGGAAGATTTGTTTAAATGGCTTCATAAACTCATACCAAGTATGTTGAAAATAGAACACAATAAGGAATCGAAGAAGTTCACCATGGACATCAATGGTGAGGAGGCACGTATTGAATATACCAAGCGTGATGGTAAAATGTACTTGGTACACTCGGAGGTGCCCTATAATCTTAGAGGACGGGGCATTGGAAAGGAACTGGTGCTTAAAACATTCGAGAAACTCACCGAGGAAAACTATAATGCAGTAGCTGTCTGTACCTATATAAAAGCCGTTAAGAACCGTCACCCGAAATGGAAGGACATTATAGGGTAACAGATGAATGTTTTGGATTGTTAAACATTTACTTTTGTAGGGGTATTTGGATAACCTTAAAGATCCCATAATGATAGTTTCACTTCTACGTTTACGGGGTTCAATACAGATTTATTTTCAACAGCGAAGTTTTGGGTACACCTAAAAATATCGATTTGACCATAAGACTCAACATCAAGGATAGATTCAGCAAGCAATTGCCCGCTGACCCCGATTTGGGGAACTCCCGGCGGCAGGTGTTAAAGGCTTGTTTTTCCTATGTAGATCCCAAAATACCTTCAAATCCCAGCTTGATACATGTTTCCCCGGAAATGGTAAACAACATAGGGTTGGAGGGGTTTTCTCCCGAATCACGGGATTTCTTGGAAGTCTTTACAGGAGGAAGACCGCTGACTGGGACAAAGCCCTATGCCATGTGCTATGGGGGACATCAGTTTGGAAACTGGGCGGGCCAATTGGGTGATGGAAGGGCCATTAACCTATGTGAGGTGGAGCAAAACGGGAAAAACTGGGCATTGCAGCTTAAGGGGGCGGGGGAAACGCCCTATTCCCGTTCCGCGGACGGCTTGGCCGTATTACGCTCCTCCATTAGGGAGTATTTGTGCAGCGAGGCCATGTTCCACTTGAGAGTGCCCACTACACGCGCCTTATCTTTGGCGCTCTCTGGGGATAATGTATTGCGGGATGTGCTTTACGATGGGCATCCTGCTTACGAAAAGGGAGCCATAGTATGCCGTGCGGCAGCGAGTTTCGTCCGATTTGGGAACTTTGAGATTTTGGCCTCCCGAGGCGATGAGGGGACGTTAAGGCAATTGACCGATTTTGTTATACAACACCACTTCGCCCATTTGGGCACGCCTTCCCGGGAAACCTATCTTCGTTTCTTTAGGGAAGTGGCGGTAAAAAGTATGGAGATGGTAATACATTGGCAGCGTGTGGGTTTTGTACATGGAGTGATGAATACGGACAATATGTCCATTTTGGGACTGACTATAGATTATGGGCCTTATGGCTGGTTGGAGGGCTATGACCCGGGATGGACACCAAATACTACCGATAGCCAGTTCAAAAGATACCGCTACGGGACACAGCCGCAGATCGTGCTTTGGAATTTGTTGCAGTTGGCCAATGCCCTATATCCGCTCATTGGGGAGGCAAAACCGTTGCAGGATATTCTGGAGGCCTATCGGGATGAGGTACAACCGGCCCATTGGGACATGATGAAGTCCAAATTGGGGTTGACCCTCCAGGATGTGGACGACAAAACATTGGTTCAGGAATTGGAAACCGTATTGCAAAGTTCGGAAACCGATATGACCCTTTTTTTTAGGATGCTTTCCAATTTCAAAAGGGAAAGACCCGGTATAGGACTAAAGGTCATTGGTGATGCATTTTACGCTCCGGATGAAATACAAGGGGATATAAAGGCGCTTTGGGAAAATTGGTTTAACAAATATGCCGTACGCCTCCAAAAGGAAGATCAAGGTGATGGGGAACGTGCCAAGGCAATGAATTTGGTCAACCCCAAATACGTTTTAAGAAATTATATGGCGCAATTGGCCATTGATGCCTCCGAAGATGGCAATTATGAGGTGGTAGACGAATTGTTCGAGCTCCTCAAAAACCCATATGCCGAGCAACCGGATAAGGAGAAATGGTTTGCGAAACGCCCGGAATGGGCCCGGCACAAGGTAGGCTGCTCCATGCTTTCGTGCAGTTCATAGTGGGGTGTGGCGTTACAAAGGATACGGAATTAAAAGGCGACTCGATAGGGAAGGGGTCATAAAAAGAACGCAAACGTGAAAGGGAATCCTGTTTACGAGGCTATTCTGAGGATACCAGAGGGATATTCCGAAGGTATTTACCAAGGCAGGACGTACGGAATTACAAAGGGTACTTTTACCAAGGGCAATTCCTTTAAAGTGTATGCCGTAGAATTGGGGGGTGCCAATTTCATCAGCCTAAATTACTATAAAACCAGTGCCAAAGATCTATTGAAGCCGTGTGAAATGCCTGAGCAAAAGGTAGTTCACTTTTTAAAGCATGTAGAACTAAAAAAAGCTAAACACTAAATACAAGAACTATGGAAAATTACAAAAAGGTATATATCGCCGGAGGATGTTTCTGGGGTATGGAGGACCTATTCAGGGTGCGTCCTGGAATCAAGGACACGGAAGTGGGCTATCTGGGCGGTGAAAACGATAATCCTACTTACAGGAACCATCCCGGTCACGCGGAGGGTATAGAGTTGACTTACGATCCCTCGGAAACCAACTTTAGGGAAATACTGGATTATTTCTATAGGATGCACGATCCCACTACGGTAGACAGGCAAGGGAACGATCGGGGATCCAGCTATCGATCGGCCATATTTTATCAAAACGACGAAGAGAAACAAATTGCCGAAGAGGTAATCGGCCTGGTCAATGCTTCGGGCAGATGGCCCAACCCCGTGGTGACCACCTTGGAGCCCTATACCAAATTTTGGCAGGCAGAGGACTACCATCAGGATTATTTGGTGAAGAATCCCAACGGGTACACCTGCCATTTCGAGCGTTTTGAGGAATCATTTATTGCATAGGTGAGATGAGCGAAGTAAAATTCAAGGATACACGATTTGACCCCGATAGTACCCCTTTTTTGGCTTTGGCCAAGCAAATGGCCCAGGCCTTCGGGTATACGGCCAATTTAAAGACGGACCAAAAGCTGGCACAACTGCTCCGATTACGGGTAGCCCAAAAGAACGAATGCGCCTATTGTGTAATATTGCATGCCAGCACATCTCGAGAGATAGGGATTTCCGACGCCAAGACGGACAATATCTCATCGTGGTGGAACAGCGCACTTTTCACCGACAAGGAAAAAACGGCTTTGGCCTATTGCGATGTGTTGACCGAGGGAACACATAAGGACTTTCAATCGTTCCACGATGCCATGACGGTATATTTTTCCCAGGTTGAAATCGCTGAAATTGCCGCCATCATCATCAACATGAACGTATGGACGCGCTTGAAGCTGGCGCAAGGCGAAATCCCCTATACCGAATAGATGCAAGATGAGATCCACATAGCATTGGGTACGGCCGCCATAGGCAGACCCGTATATATCAACATAAAGGAAGATAAGGAACCCGAGCGTTCCTTTTCCATGGATGCCTTTAGGAACAAGGGGCTAGGGGTACTTGATGCCGCTTATGAACAAGGGATACGTCATTTTGATACGGCCCCGAACTATGGTCTTGCCGAATCCCTACTTATTTCATGGATCCATTCAAAAAGGGACGCATCGCTCACCGTGAGCAGCAAGTGGGGCTATACCTATGTGGCCAATTTTGACCCCAACGCCACCGAACATGAGGTAAAGGAACACTCCCTGGAGAAGTTGAACGAGCAGTGGGAGGTCGCAAAGGGACTATTGCCTTACCTGAAGTTGTATCAGGTGCATTCCGCTACCTTGGAATCCGGGGTGCTCGAAAATCGCAAGGTATTGGATCGTCTTTATGAATTGAAAAAGGAGTTTGGTCTGGTCATCGGGGTTACCGTTACGGGAGACAACCAAGTGGAGGTATTGGAAAAGGCCCTTGGGGTTACCGTGAATAACGAATACCTATTTCAGTCTTTCCAGTTTACCTTCAATATCCTGGACCAAAGCGTCTCCGTCTTAAGGGACAGGTTACGGGAACGCACCGGGCCGGTGCTCCTCAAGGAAGTGTTGGCCAATGGGCGATTGATTCCCAATGTGGCCTATGGGGAGTATCGGGGTATTTACGATATCCTGTTGCATTTGGCCAACAAGTACGGGGTGGGGGTAGATGCCATTGCCCTTCGTTTTGCCATAGATAGCTTTAAAGATGCCCGAGTGCTGAGTGGCGCCGGCAATAGGTCACATTTGAAGTCGAATCTAAAGGCGGATAGCTTTGCCCTAACGGGGGAGGAGTTGGAAAGTCTACAGTCCTTGGCCATTTCGCCCAAAGCATACTGGAAGGAACGAAAAGCGTTGCCATGGAACTAAACCAACCCCTGCCCAATTGGGATCTCTTGCCCATTTTTGGGGAGTCCGTTCCCGACCCGGATGAATTTAAAGGCAAGCCCCTGTTACTTCTTTTTTTTAATTTGGGTTGCCCCGGATGCAAGGGAAGGGCACTGCCGTACGCCAATAGAATGGTGTATGAAAATGGTGAAATGCTGCACGTAATTGGGATTCATACCCGATTTGAAGGGCCAGTGTACAGTGTAAACGATTTTAAACGGGCAAAGGCCGATTATTACATCCGTTTTCCCTTTTTTAAGGATGCCAATGGGGCCCAAACGTTTCGCGCCTATCATTCAGGGGGTACCCCGCATTGGGTGTTGGTGGACAAAGCGGGTCTTGTGTTGTATTCCATTTTTGGCTCCGATCCCAATAATGCCTTGTTGCGCTTGGATCTGAAAATAAAGGAGCTCTTAGGATATGAAGGATAGACTCCCTTTATTGTTGATAGGAATTGCCTTCTGGGAATTGATGATATTTGTCTATTCCGGTTGGGTAACGGAAGATATTACCCTCCAATACCGATTGGCGGCAAGGTATTCGGCACGAACTTCGCATACCTTGGTGTTGGTTACCTTAATCTATATGTTTCGCAATGGGCTGTCCCTTATTTTTTCCAATGAGAGTAAACGCGTCATCTATTTCAATTTAGTGGCGTTGTTCAGTTTAAACCATATCATCCATTTCTATTTTCTGGCCACCAATTTTAGGGTCAATCAAATGGAACTTATCAGCGCACGCACCCTGGGTGGGGCCGTGGTATATACACTCATCATTGCAATGCCCTTTTTGCTGTATCGTGTAAAGAAGTTGAGCAGATTCAGCTATTGGGGTATTTTGAACTTCTGGGCGGCTGTGGTCTTTGTAATTCTGGCTACTTTTTTCGACAGAATACGCAATCCCGTACCGGATACTACCCCTCTCCTGTATTACTATGTACTTATGGGGGTTTTTGTCCTTGTAGTAGTATTAAATCTAAAAAAGAGTATTATCGATTTTAAACACATAGCATTATGAAAGCCATTTGGAACGATCAGGTGCTCGCCGAGAGCGACAACACCGTAGTTATTGAAGGAAATCACTATTTTCCACCCGAAAGCCTAAACAAGGAATTCTTTACCGAAACGGAAACACATACCACCTGCCCTTGGAAGGGACAGGCTTCCTACTATTCCCTGGAAGTGGAGGGGCAAACCAATACGGACGCCGCCTGGTATTACAAAAATCCATCGGAATTGGCCAAGGCCATCAAGGACCATGTTGCGTTTTGGAAAGGGGTACAAGTTGTGGAACACTAGTATTTCCGCATTCTTTGTTGTATTTTCGAA
>JBCCZF010000122.1:0-7492 GCA_039188035.1 Bacteroidota bacterium
CAAGATATTCAGGGTAGCGTTTTTAGTTTCGCAAACGAATATAAAATCGAGGTATGTGATGTAACGGGGCGTTGGAGCAAATTCGTAACGAAGTGCTTTACGTAAACAGGCCACCGGTTCCCATTTGAAATTGGAACAGGCTTTTTCCCGTATCCAAGCCATGCTTTTCCCCTAGCGCGGGTTATGGACAAGGGGCAATGGGGATAAAGGAAGAAAACAAGGCACTTTATATAGGCCTAGCACCATGCAAAGCCTCAAATATCGACTGCACAATTAAGAGGATCCTGGTTACAAGCCCCGACAGGAAATCACTTGACCGCTGCATTTCCCTGCCCAATACCATTTAGGGGAACGATTCGATTATTGCTACGTTCGAATATGGCAAAACCAAGGGATGAATTTTTACCTGATGGGCGATGCTGCCACAATACTAACCTCCTATGGATGTCATGGAATTACCAAAAACCCCGGAATGCTCCTTTTGCGCCTCAAAACCGGTTTTGTGCCTGCTCCCGACAGCCTTTTCTATATACGCTTTCACCCTTTCCTCGGAATTCTCCCCGCGCAGGATATCCCTAAGGTTCATTTTGGGTTTGCCGTATAAGCAGGTGATAACATCCCCGGTAGCCGAAATCCGAAGTCGGTTGCAACTGCCACAAAAGGTGCGGGTAAATGAGGGAATAAGCCCAAAGGTTCCCTTGAACCCAGGAATCTTATAATTGATGGAGGTTGAGGTCTTGGGGGATTCGAGGCGATAGCAGTCCGGATAGGCTTCTTTTATGTAGACCAGGATACGCTTGTAATCCCAGGTTAGGGCATCAAAACTACGGCTACCCCCATTAAAGGGCATCTCTTCCAAAAACCGGACCCCCACATCAAAATGCTTTGCGAGTTGCAACATGGGCAGGATATCCTGGGTGTTTTGGCCGTCCAAAACAATACAATTGACCCTAACGTTGAACCCCTCCATAATCAACCGGGTCATATTGTCATGTACGGTTTCATACTGGTTTCTGCGGGTTATCCGCTCAAAGGTATCTTTGTTAATGGCATCCAGGCTCACATTGATGTTCCGTATGCCCAAATCCTTCAGCTCATCAATATAAGGCCCTATCAAGGTAGCATTGGTGGTGACGGAAATGTCCTTTAGCCCGGGCAGGGTTGCCATCTTTCGCAGCAATATCATAAGATCCTTTCGGACAAAGGGCTCGCCACCGGTAATCCTAATCTTATCTATCCCTTGGGAAACCAGGATATCCGATACGCGGAAAAGCTCGTCCAGGGTAAAAAGCTTGTCGTTCCGGGCAAAGCGGATTCCTTCAGAGGGCATACAATAGTTGCACCTTAGGTTGCAGCGATCCGTGACCGCCAACCTTAGGTAATTTATCTTTCTATTGTGATTGTCTATCAGCATACTACCGCATTGAACCCCATTTGTACACCATTAGGGATGCGCCGACACCCAAACCGATCTGTCCGAAAAATGTTCCTTTTTCCAGATTGGAACCCGTTTTTTCAAGGCATCGATGAGAAACCGGCAAGCCTCAAAACAGGCATCCCTATGCGCCGATGACGCTCCCACCACCACCACGGGATCCTGCACCTGCTTAACCCCTACCGCATGGCGGATCACAATTCTATTAAGCTCCCACTTTTTGGACGCCTCTCCAGCAATTTTCTGCATCTCCCCAAGTGCCATTTTTTCATAGGTCTCGAATTCCAGGGAAACTACTTGCTGCTTATTCGTAAACTCCCGAACGGCGCCTGTAAAAACACAGATACCTCCACTTCCGGGATGGGAAAGCTCCCCAAACACCTGTGAGGTATCCAAATTTGCTACTATTTCAATAATCGGTTCTTCCATTAACCTCCGCTAACGGGCGGGATTATAGCAATTTCGTCGCCCTTTTTCAAAAGTATGGAATCCTCGGCATATTCGCTATTCACGGCCACGGCCAGGGAAGTCAAATTTTCGAATTCCGGGAAAGCCTGCCGCAGCTTGTCCTTCAACTCTGCAACGGAAGTCGGCCTTTGGTTAAATTCCATCGCATCCATTGATGTGCGACCCACGATATCTTTCGCGATTCCAAACAACAATATTTCCATAAAAAACTATCCTATCAATTCCTTTTTCGCCAGGTTCTCCACAAAAGGCTGCTTGTACAAACGTACTCCCGTTGCCTTTTTTAGGGCAATGCCTATGGCCGCCCCGGCAGGGGGCAGCGTTGGTTCCCCCAAACCTGTGGGACTCAAGGTATTCTTCACAAAATGGGTCTCTACTTTTGGGGCTTCCCGCATTCGAATAAGACGGTACATTCCATAGTTGTTCACCTGGGGTACCCCTTCCTTAAAAGTCAGTTGACCATACATGGAATGGCCCACGCCATCTACCACTCCACCCTCAATCTGATTCAGGGCCCCCATGGGATTCACCACAATGCCACAATCTACCGCGACCGTTACCTTTTTGACCACGGGTTGGTCATTTTCCATCACCACCTCGGCCACCTCCGCCACGTGGGTGTTATGGCAATAGTACGCACAGAAGCCCTGGTATATACCTTCCTTTGGATTGCGGTAGCCCGATTTATCCACTACAAGTTTAATGACCTCTTCCATCCGTTCCGGGGAATACTGGATTCGTTCATCCGTTGTCCCCTTTACCTTTTGTAGCATATCCAAACGCATCTGTACCGGGTCAATTTCCAGTATTTCCGCTATTTCATCAAAAAAACTCTGCTCCGCAAAGGACAGAAAATTGGTATAGGGCGCCCGCCAGGCGCCGGTGGTAATATTACTCTGATAGTTGGCAACATCTACTTGATAATTCTCCAAGGCGCCCGCAGGAAAAAAATTGGGTATCAACCCGTACATATTGCTGTTGACAGCTGCCTCCTTTAAGTGATATCCACTGATCTTACCATCCTTAAGGGCCGCTTTTATACGATATTTGCTGGCCGGACGATAAATGCCACCCGACATATCGTCCTCCCGGGAAAAGACCACTTTCACGGGTTTCTTTGCCAAATGGGAGATCTCTGCCGCCTCCAGGACAAAATCCCCGTAAAGCCTGCGACCAAAACCTCCCCCCATTCGGGTCATTTCCAAATAGACATCGCCAGCATCCCGGCCCAATTGTTCCGCCACACGCTCCGCGGTCCCTTTTGGCGTTTGTATAGGCCCTACCAAATGGATCCGTTCCGGGCTTACGTGGGCGTAAAAATTCATCGGTTCCATACAATTATGCGGTAGAAAGGGTGCTTCATATGTCCGTTCCACAACTTGATCTGCTTCCCTAAAGGCCTTTTCCACATTGCCATCCTTCCTAAGCGTCTTCATTTTGCCCTTTTCCAGAAGATTCGTCAATAGGTCGCTATGATTCCGGGTACTCTCCAGGGGGGTGGCATCGCTCCAAACGGCCTCTACCATCTTTTTGGCCTGCATTGCCTGCCAAGTAGTACCTGCTAAAACGGCTATCTTGTCGCCAGCACCCTTGAAATCACCAAAACGGATTACATCGACAACCCCATCCATTGCCATGGCGGCATCGGCGTTAAAGGACTCCAACTTTTTTCCGAATGCCGGGGGTCGCAATACTGAGGCAATCACCATGCCCTCTGCCTTATAATCCAATCCGTACAGGGGCTTTCCGGTAATAATCTTATCAATATCAACGTTGCGGACATCACTCCCTATAATCGTATAGTCCTTGGGATCCTTGAGTTTTACGTCCTTGGGCACTTCCAATAATGCGGCTTCCTTAACCACCGCACCATACCCCATGGTCTCCCCCTTGCCATTTGTAATAACCCCCTTACTTGCAGTACATTCCGAAGCGTCCACGCCCCATCTAACGGCGGCGGCGTTTATTAACATCTGTTTTGCCGTGGCACCGGTCTGTCTAAGGGCATCCCACCCGCTACGAATGGATTGACTTCCTCCTGCTACTTGCCTGGTGTAGTTCTTGGGATCTAAAACACCCTGCTCCACATGTACGTGTTCCCAAGGGACATCCAATTCCTCTGCAATAATCATGGGCATGGAGGTCTTTACACCTTGCCCGATCTCAGGATTGGGGGAAAACAACGTAACCCTACCACTATCCGAAATCTTGATAAAGGCATTAAAATCGTTGAAATGCAAATTGGCAATATCCAAGGGCATTTTTGCCTTGTCCTTGCATGCCGTAAAAAGATTAAACCCGATAAGCATTCCCCCGCCTGCCAGGGAAGAGGTTCTTAAAAATGCCCTTCTACTAAAGTTATGGGGATTTGCAGTGGCCATGTTTTTGCTATTTTGGAATTATTCGCCCATTTTTTCCGCGGCTAGGGAAACCGCTTTCTCAATTCGATTGTATGCGGCACATCTACAGATATTCCTGTGCATCGCATCCCTAATCTCGTCCTTGGA
Source organism: Bacteroidota bacterium (assembly GCA_039188035.1). Classification (GTDB taxonomy): domain Bacteria; phylum Bacteroidota; class Bacteroidia; order Flavobacteriales; family Flavobacteriaceae; genus Ulvibacterium. Next base: position 4,411 of record JBCCZF010000122.1, read on the forward strand.
AGGATCAGGATTCTTGGCCAAAAAGGAAGAAGCCGTCATAATTTGGCCTGCCTGGCAATAACCGCATTGAGGAACGTCTACCTCCTTCCAAGCGAGCTGGACCGGATGGGTGCCGTCCTCGGAAAGCCCCTCGATGGTTACAATGGATTTTCCTTCCATCTGGGAAACCGGCATTAAACAGCTTTGGATAGCATTGCCATCTATATGGACATTGCAGGAACCGCATTGGCCTATTCCACAACCGTATTTGGTTCCCACAAGATTCAAACGGTCTCGCAATACCCATAATAAAGGGGTTTCCGAAGAGACGTCCACTGTGCGGCGCTCCCCATTGATTTTTAAGGTGTACGTTGGCATGTTCCCAGTGTTAGGTTATCAAATGAAAAGGATATGGAGGACCTGTCAGGGAATCCTGTTTTGAAAACATCAAAACCGACCTGAATATTCCTACAGACCTCCCTTCCGAAAAATACTAAAAATTATGTTGCCCTTCCCGGTTTTTTGGGTTTTAACCTTTTTTTAGGGTATGTTGAAGGATTCAATTTCCCTGTTGCCCTCCGTTGGGGTTTTCATAAAAAGATAGGGGCTTTGAGGTTCTTTCCAAGGTTATGTTTTCAAATTTCACAGTGCTCCTTGGCTCGCCAATTTCCCTATCCTCGTGATCGTACCAGGTAATGGACCGTGGCAAAAGGACTCCCTTTACCGGCGCCCAATCCGAATAGCGGATCCAATTTACCTTCTTTGACGTTTCATCTGAACCAAAGGTAGCCGTATAGCCCAACCAGGCCATGGTGTGGGTCACCGGATCAAAATGTAGAAAATACTCGTCCTTTGGTGAAGCCCCTATCCCAGCGTCATAACCGATGGAAATCCCAGGGTATGCCTCGCCGTCGACAATCAGGTCCCTTGTCTTCCCATATTGGATTCCGGGATCGGTCAACACAAAGGGCATTGCAAAAAAATAGAACATCAGGTTATGGTAAAAATCGGGGTTTCCTTTATAATCGCCCTTTTCATCCAACACCCAGACCGTATCACCATTATAGCCCATGGCAATGTCTCCCATCTGAATCCTATCCTTTCTGGAATGTAGATCAATCGTATGTTTTTCGGTACCGGAATCCTTTGGAATTTCATAGCTTAAAGTGTGCATCCGCTTCCAATTTTCCATTCCACCGTGCGCTGCAATGACCTGGGCCAAAATGGGATGTTCCACCTGGATCGTGGGCCGCTCCGCTTCCTTGACCATTTTTTCTTTTTGGGAATTCGACACCTTTCCGTTTTCCTTACAGGAAAAAACCATCCCTAAAAGTACAAGGGGCACCAAGCAAACCCTTGTTACAAAACCGGGCACCAGGATCCGTTTGCATATAACTATCATACTCTTGCCCTTACTAATGCCATCCATAGCAACATTTTTCAAAGTAAACCTCTATTCCGTTCTTTTCAAGGAAACCCATTCGGGGTTCGAAAATAATATATTTTCCCGGTATTCCGACTTGAAGGGCCAAACGCCATATTTCCCTTTCGGTCTTATGGTTATTTTCCGGACTTCACCCTAATCGAGAGATACCCCCCTGTGCCACCTATCCACAACACAGGCTCCCCGCTTAGGGTGAGAGATAGGGTTCCCTTCTTCGAAGAGCCCGTCCAACTTACCAGGAGATTCAGGAAGGGTAATATGGAAAGGGGAAATTAGGTATACCCCATTTGGAGAATTGCCATTTTAACATCACGTAAGAAACATACCTTGGCCCAATAACCGGTTTAATAGGACCACTTGCCCAAATGGTAATAACTATGTTCTATTATTCCCGTAATGTTACGTTCATAACTGCCATACTTTTCATCCACAAATACCGCATCCAGCAGAGCGGGGTCCATTTGCTCCAAACATTGCGTGAACTGCCTGGAAAAATCCAGGAATCGGTCGATTAGCGTATCCCATTCCTTCTGGGAATTGATCTCGGGAACATCAAAACTGTATTTATCCCGTATTTCCAAAGGACCGCCCCGTAACACCTGTAGAACACCTTCCATATAATAGGTAATGTGGAACGTTAGGGCGGCTATGGTGTTCAAGTCCGCAATCTTTTGGGTCGCCAGTGCCCAATGCAGGCCTTCCAATTGTTCTTTATAATTGGTGTTCGCAATCCACCTGCCATCCAACAGCACCGCCCTAAGACGATTTGCCAAGTCTTCATTTCTTTTCATAGGCCCGACCTTTTTATGAAGTTTGTCAATACCGGATAAGATGCGCAGATTATAGTACATTTATCACAATGAACGAATTTAAGCAAATTACCAGTCCCCAAAACCCCTTAGTAAAACAACTGCTTTTACTTAAGGAAAAATCCCGTGAACGGCGGAAAAGCGGACTTTTTTTGGTAGAGGGCCGGCAGGAACTACGACTTGCCCTGGAAAGTGGGTATATGCTCCACAGCGTATTTTTTAATAAGGAGATTTGTAACGATATAGCTTTTTGGGACACCCTTCCCCTTCCGAAAACCGGGTTCAATAAGGCTTCCATTTCCCGGGAAATCTACCAAAAGTTGGCCTATAGAAAGACTACAGAGGGTGTATTGGCCCTTTTGCATGCCAAGGAACACCGCCTGGAAGATTTAGATCTCACCGCACAAAATCCCCTTTTGTTGGTGGCCCAGGCCCCGGAAAAACCGGGAAACATTGGGGCCCTGCTGCGCAGCGCAGATGCGGCACAGGTGCATGCCGTTATTATTGTAGATCCCAAAACGGACTTATACAATCCCAATAGTATCCGATCCAGTGTAGGAGCCCTTTTTACGAATTCCATAGCATTGGCCAGTACGGCCCGCGCCCTGGATTACCTCAAGGGACGAAATATTTCCATATTTTCTGCGGCCCTGGACACCCCCAAAGTGTATACTGAAGTGGATTTCACGGGGCCCACCGCCCTGGTTATGGGCACAGAGTCCACGGGCCTTTCCCGAGAGTGGCTGGAAAGGGCGGATCAAAACATCTACATTCCCATGAAGGGAAAAATAGATTCCCTTAACGTGTCCGTATCCGCATCAATCCTTATCTTTGAAGCCTTGCGACAACG
>JBCCZF010000123.1:0-7370 GCA_039188035.1 Bacteroidota bacterium
CCTTTTCATCCGTATAAAGGGAATGGCCAAAATTGCGTACCAACTCCATGTCCACGCCAAGATCCTTGGCCCAGGACTTGGAAGGTCGGTAGTTATCGTTCGCCCCGTAGATCAACGTAAGGGGCGCGTCCGGTTTTTGCGTCTCAAACCGTATCCTGGTAGGCGAAATACACATTAGGGACTTCATGGGAAGACCATTTAATCCCGCTTTCCAAGCTATGGTTCCGCCCGTACTAAATGCCAGATAATGGCTGGGTAAACGCTCTTTTTTCAATAAATGTGAAACTGCCGTATCTATGCCTCCATTTACAAAGGCCTCATGAATGTTCTCCTCCGTATTTATGGTTAGGTCCACATTCGCCAATTGCTGGCAATCGTGGAAGGCAATGGTGTAATACTGTTGTAAATATGCAAGATATGAAGTGATCCAAAGACCGTTTTTCACACCCCACATGTCCGATAGGATGACTAGCCGTTCTGTCATAAGAATTCTGTATTAATTATGGGATTTGGTGCAATTCATGGTCAAATTCCCTATTTAACGACAGATATCCTTATTTATTTGTTCATTTGGAGCAATTCTTCGATGTAGTCCCTTTTATTGGACAATCTAGGAATCTTATGTTGCCCGCCCAACTTGTCCTTGGATTTGAGCCAATCGTAAAACAAATCTTCCCTCGCCACATGTACTTTGGGCATTTTTAGGGTAATGTTATTATAACGCTTGGCCTCGTAATCGGAATTCAGGGATTTAAGGGCATTGTCCAACAATTCCGTAAAATAATCCGTTTTTTCCGGGGGCTTCCTAAATTCAATGATCCATTCATGCCCCCCCTTTTCCTTTCCAGCCATGAAAATGGGACCGGCGGTATATTCCTTAATCTCGGCCCCCGTCTTTTTACAGATGCTCTTTAAGGCCTCCTCTGCATTTTCAATAATCAATTCCTCCCCAAAAACGTTTATAAAATGTTTGGTACGGCCCGTGACCTTTATCCGATAGGGATTTGTGGAGGTAAAGCGGACAGTGTCCCCAATGGTATAGCGCCATAAGCCCGCATTGGTGGTAATGACCACGGCATAGTTCACCCCGATACAAACTTCCCAAATGGGAATGGCTCGCTCGCCCCGTACACCAAAACAATCCATGGGGATAAACTCGTAAAAAATCCCATAATCCAACATGAGCAGAAGGTCATCGGCATTATTGCGGTCCTGGATGGCAAAAAAACCCTCCGAGGCATTGTAAATCTCATAATACCTAAAATTCTTGCGGGGCAGTAATTTTTGATATTGTTCCCGATAGGGAACAAAACTTACCCCCCCGTGAAAGTAAACCTCTAAATTCTCCCATACCTGGAACAGGTGTTGCTTGCCCGTCTCCTCCAATACATTGTTCAGCAATACCAACATCCAAGAAGGTACCCCGGCCAAACTGGTAACATTTTCCTGGGTACTTTCATGGATAATGGCCTTTAGTTTACTTTCCCATTCGCTCATTAGCGACACTTTATTGCTAGGGGTACTGCTAAACTCAGCCCATAGGGGCATATTATCTATCAGTATGGCGGACAAATCCCCAAAAAAAGAACCATTGTCCTCATAAAGTTCCTTACTTCCCCCCAAGCGGAGGCTCTTGCCCATAAATAGTTGGGAATTTTCATTGTTGTTCAAATACAGGCACAGCAGATCTTTTCCGGATTTGTAATGACAATCTTCCAAAGCCTCGGTACTTACCGGTATAAACTTGCTTTTGGCATTGGTAGTACCGCTGCTCTTGGCAAACCATTTTATAGCGGTGGGCCATAGGATATTCTGTTCCCCCCTTCGCATCCGTTCTATCTGCGGTTCCAAATACTCATAGGCGGTCAAAGGCACTCGATCCCGAAAGGTTTCATAATCGGAAATGGAATCAAAATCGTAGGTTTTGCCAAATTCCGTATCCTCCGCAACAGCCAATAATTGTTCCAATACCTCCTCTTGCACCTCTTTTGGATATTTGAGGAACAGTTCAATTTGATGATAACGCTTCTTTAGCAACCAGGAAGCAATGGAATTGATTATGGGTATGGGCATTTTCGGTATCTTTATCGGCCAAAGCGACTCTAAAAATAACGCAATCCCCAAGATTTTCAAATCAAAATAGTGCTTATGCCATACGAAGGTGTTTTACGGAAGATGCAGACCGAAATGGGAAATCCCATACAATACTATCTGGTCTTTGAAAACGATTTTCTCCATATGAACCAATTGTTGGAACGTGTGGTGCAAATTGACTTTATAAAGCACCACTGTCTTAGCTGCGGCCAGGACATCGCCATCTACAGGCAAGGTTTTTGCAAAAGGTGTTTTTATGAGGCTCCCGCCGCGGCCGATTGGATCTTACGACCCGAACTGAGCATGGCACATTTGGGTAAGGAAGATCGGGATTTGGACTATGAAAAGGAGGTTCAGCTGCAACCCCATATCGTTTACCTGGCCAATAGCAGCAATGTTAAGGTAGGGGTTACGCGGAAATCCCAAGTGCCTACACGATGGATCGACCAGGGCGCCCATGAGGCCATAGAGATACTGGAGACCCCCAACAGATATCTTGCCGGTATTACCGAGGTGGCCCTTAAGGAACATGTGAGCGATAAGACCAGTTGGCAAAAAATGTTGAAGAATGATATTGAGGATATCGACCTTACGGAATGGCGGGAAAATCTGAAATCCTATATCCCGGAAGAAGTAGCCGACTACTTTATTGCCGACAATTCCGAGACCCATATGGAGTTTCCGGTATTGCGCTATCCTGAAAAGGTAAAAAGCCTAAATCTAACGAAAACCCCTTCCTTTAGCGGAACCCTAAAAGGTATAAAAGGGCAATATTTGATTTTTGAGGACAATACCGTGTTTAATGTACGGGGGAATGAGGGGTCTGTTGTGAGCATTGGCATTGCCTAATAACGGACACTGGTCCGCTTGCCATATCCATTGATTTACTCTGGAGTTACCCATTTGTTACACCGTTGCACAAAGATTATTCCCGGTGGCCGTATCCCCAAATTAATTCACGGTATCCTTCTTCTTGCCCAACAGTCCCCCCAAAATACCGCGGGCGGTTTCCTTTATGGGGTCTTTTGTATCGTTTGCACTGGAATCCGTTGCCGTGGAATCCGCGGTTGCCGTGGTGCCATTACCCAGGATACCTCCCAACACTTCCTTGATCCCGTCCCCATCGCTTTCCGCTTTCAAGGAATCTTTTTCGGAAGTATTGGTGTCTAGGATATTACCCAGGAAATCTTTTGCCCTATCCGTCCCCTGATTGATCAACTTCTCCTTTTGCACCTCTACCAGTTGGGCCGTAAGGTTTTTGACGCCAGAGGTAAGATCGGTACTGATATCGGGGCTAGAGTACGTACCTCCTATTTGGGCGGTAACCGGAACGGTAAGTCCATCGAGCTCCTTATCATCAATTTGGGCGATCAAATTATTTACTTCCTTGCCCAAATACTTCGTGGGCACCCGCATGACCACATTATAATTCATCTGGCGATCAAAGGAGTGCCCGCCATCCACTGTAATTCCTATATCTTCATACTGCAGGGAAAAGGGCTTTACCTTTACCAGCCCGTTTTCAAAGGAGAGTGCTGTCTTTAAATCCTTTATATTCAGTTTTTCCAAATCTACAAAATCCAATTTACCGTTAAAAGCAGAAAGCAAAGGTGCATTATCGGAATCCAATTTTTCTGTTTGCACCAGGGCCAGGGCCTTTCCCGCAAGTGTGGTCAGCTCCGGGGTAAAATCGTTCGTGAGGTTTCCTGAAAGTTCCAATTCCGTATCCATGGTACCTTGAAATACTTGGGCAATGGGAACCAAGGCCTGGAACATTTCCAGGGATTTAAAGGTCTCCCCGATACCCAATTGGGACATATCCAATTTCATGGCAAAATCCGGGGTCTCCCCTTGGGTGGAAACGACCCCGTTAAAGACCACCTTTCCATTGAAAAGGGAGGAGCTCATGTTACTGAGTATGGCCCTCTGGTCCTTTATCCTTAAATCGCCCCTAACATCGGTGAGTTTAATGTTGTCATAAAGCACTGTATTGGCGATGGCCTTGATCCCTACATCCAAAAAAGAAGGTATCCGGATGGCCTCTTCGGACGCGGGCCGTATTTCCAGATCTTGCATCTCCCCTTCCGCGGTATCCGTTTCCTCCACCATAAAATCGTCCAAGGCAAAGGTGTTGGAGGTCATGGTAAAGCCCCCCTTTACCTCTTCATCGTTAAACAAAAATCCCAAGAGGTTATCGAGTGTCCCATTAATGGCAAAATCGGTCTGCCCGGTACTGCCCTGGAGCCGCTTTACCTTTACGGTAGTGGGATTAAAAGCCATATCCACCCTTTGGAGCTGCACGGGATGCGCTATTTCCTCCGACCGATATTCAAAATTGTTCAATGCCAGGTTCCCGGAGGTGGTGGTATTCTCATATTGCCCGTTTTCCACGGAGGCCATATCAAAGGCCGTAGTAATATCCGCCTTTAAGATTCCGCTTACATCCAGGTCTTGGGGCATGGGATAGGCTTGGGATAGATTGGCCAGGTCCATGTTCCCGTCCACATGGGCATTCACCTTGGTATTCCCCATTAAGTCCGTGATTTTCGCCACCATATTGAATACATCCTTGTCGATGGTAAAGGACAATTTGTCAATATTCACAAAAGTATCTTCCGCCCTACCCGTACTGTTATTTATTTTGGTATCAATATATACTTGACTTACGGACTTGGGCAAATCCGGATATTTAAAGGAAGCATTGTCCGAATACAGGCCAATGCTGAATTTGGGAATATGCATCTCGTCTACCATACCCGTAAAAGCACCTTCCACCTTAAAATCACCAGTAGTACTAACATTTTGAATGTTCCCGGAATACTGCTCCGGAAGTACGGCGAGAAAATTCTTAAAATCCGAAGAGGGCGTTTTAAAACTGATATCGACTTCTTGATTATCCTCGTTTACCTTTACAAAGCCATTGAACACCAAAGGCAACTGATTGATAAGCGCCTCATTTTTTAGGAAGGTATATGTATCCTCCTTAAGGTCTATTCCAATGAGGGCATCTAATCCAATCCTCGTTTCATGTAAATAATAAGTACTGTCCAAGGCAAAGCTTACCAGGGCGTTCGTCCTTGTTTCCAGTTCCGAGGTGGTGGCAGAGAGATCCCCCCTCCCACTATGCTGGATATCCGAAACGGACATATATACCTTGGCCGCCCTATCGTCATAGACCACTTGGGAATTGGTAATGGCATAGGACTGTAAATCCAAGGTAAACCCGCTTTCAGCGGATTCTTCTTCCACTACTTCCCCGCCGGATTCCTTCCCAATTTCATAGCTGGCTACCTCATCTTCGTTTACCTGTACATAAACATAGGCCCCATCCACGGCAAGGTTCTTAAGCCCTATGGCCTCCCCTGGGCCTTTGAACAACTCGCCCAGCCCCAAGGTAAGGTCCAAGGTCTTGGTGGCAAAGAGGGTATCCCCTTCAAAAGGGGCCTTTGTGGTCAGGGTAACCTCCTCCATCCTCAATTGGGCGTTGGGAAAGCTCCTGATCAAACTTAAACGGGCCTCCGAAAAATCCAGGGTGGCATTTACATTGTTGTTAACATTGTTCCGGATAAGCTCCCCTATCTTGGCCTCCAAAAAAAAAGGTACCGCTACCAAGAGGGCCATTATCAAAACAAAAGCAAGCACCAAAACGCGAAGGAGTTTCTTTTTCATAAACTTCATATATAATGACATGGAAATTGCCCAACAACCAATTGCTTGTCCAAAAGGCCTTCCAATACGATTAGAGAACTATAAAAAGTACACTTTAGTGTACTTCCAGGTCAATTTCCTCACCAACGGCCAGGTTAAATCGCCTTCTTAAAAGATATACGAAGAAATAGAGCAAAGGGGTGTCGAAGAAAGCTACCAAAACCTTAAAAAGAAATGCGCTGATGACAAACCCCCAAAAAACATCCCATGGGAATACCTTAAAAAGACAGAGTAATGCAATTACGGTAAAGGAATCTATGAACTGGGACAAAAAAGTAGAAAAATTGTTGCGAAGCCATAAATGCCTGCCCTGGGTAAGCCTTTTCCAAAAATGATAAATTGAAATATCCACATATTGCGCAAAAAGATAAGCAATCATAGAGGCTAGGACCGCCACTGGGGAAAGTGCGAACACGTGCGTAAATGTCTCGTCATCAACCTTGGAATCAGCAATCGCAGGAACAAAATCGGCCACGATAATTATACCCATGGAAAAAATCGATGCAAAAATCCCGGCCGTCACGATCTGATTCGCCTTTTTCTTTCCAAAAATCTCGGAAATCAGATCCGTAATCAAAAAGGTTATAGGATAAGGCAAAATCCCTACGGAAACAACAAATAAGGGCGAACCAAAAACTGTGACATCACCAAATGGATTCCAATAAAAGAACTTCTGGAAGATAAGGTTGGATACCACCAGGGACGTGATAAAAAGGGCACCCAAATACAGATATATCCGGTAGGCCAGCCGCTTGTCTTTTAATTTCATCAGAACTTTCCCGTTAAAAAAGTGTTGCCGACCACAATACGGTTATCCTACCTTCGTTATGAATGGAACACCCCATAAACGCAAAAATAACCTAAATAGATTGAAGTGGTCTAAACTTTTTCAATTTGCAATACCATGCTCTTTCTCTTACATCCCAAAAGTTTAAACTACTTTGTTACCAAATTCAAACAATCATGCAAAAAATATACGTAAGTCTTCTTTTAGTCCTGGTCACTTTTGGATTAAAGGCCCAATCCTATATTGGTTTTATGACCGATAATTACAGTGGCGTGAATAGGGTTATCAACAACCCGGCCAATATAGCGGACACTCCCTTTACCTTTGATATAAACCTTGTGGGGGCCAGTACCATTTTTGGAAACGACGCCTATTCCTCTGAATCCCTGTCCATTTTGACCGGCGATGACTTTGAATTCCCGGATTCCCTTATGGAAAGCTTTACGGAGGATAATTTTGCGTATAGCTATTCCGATATCCTGGGGCCTTCCGTTATGGTCAATATCAATGCAAAAAACACCATCGCCCTATACACCAGGGCCAGGGCCATCATAAATGCCTCCGATATTGACGGGGCACAAATAGATCAGTTCGCGGACGATTTTGACGCCGATACGGACGACTTTATCATCAACAATTTAAATTCATCGGCGGTAGCCCATGGATGGGGAGAAGTTGGACTATCCTACGCCCGGGTATTCAAAGATGACAACGAACATTTTTTTAAGGGTGGGGCCACCATAAAGTATTTGGTGGGCTTTGCCAGCGGTTATGGGGAAAC
>JBCCZF010000124.1:0-7333 GCA_039188035.1 Bacteroidota bacterium
ACGCATTATTACCATGGACTGGATGGAAGGCAAGCACTTGAGCGAATTTGCCAAGTGCCCTTTTTCAAGGGAACTCGGGAATCAACTGGGCCAAACCCTCTGGGATTTTTATATGTTCCAAATCCATGGACTTCGCAAGGTCCATGCCGATCCCCACCCAGGAAACTTTATGGTGGATCCAAAAGGAGTATTGATTGCCCTGGATTTTGGATGCATCAAGGAAATTCCCGAGGATTTTTACCGACCGTATTTTGAATTGGCAGAAGGTGACAACTTGGACAATGCGCAGACGTTTACCCAAAAACTGTATGAATTGGAAATTCTTACCCCTACGGATTCCCCGGAGGAACTTAGGTTTTTTACCGCTCTCTTTGGGGAAATGTTGCGTTTGTTCACCGCTCCGTTTCAGCAAGAGGAATTTGATTTTGCATCGGACGCGTTCTGGACAAAAATCGCTGAACTAAGCGAACGCTATTCCAAGGACCAGCAGATTCGCAAAATGAACGGCAATCGGGGCTCTAAACATTTCCTGTATATGAACCGTACTTTTTTCGGGCTTTACAATCTTCTTCATGACCTTAAGGCCAAGGTGAGGATAAATCATTTTAGGCAATACTTGGTTCAAGGCGACGGGCAAGTTCCATCGGTAGTCGAAAACATCCCAAAATAGGATCGTGGTCCCATTGATCTGGTCGTAAACGTAAATAAATCCGTATTCGTCACAGATTTGTAAGGGCTTTTTATCATAACTACCACGTACCTTCCTAACTACAGTTCGTTATACAGGGATTTGATTGATGCAAGATCAATACTTGGAACCGGGATTCCAATCGTACTTTTACCGTTTGATACCCCCCCCCCGGGTAGATTGGATTGCCTATTTCTTGCCCGATGTGCCTTCTATTGCCCCAGTTTCCTTATTCTTTACATAGTTTTCCAACCATTGGTCCTGTTCCCATAATAAGTGCAAAATGCTTTCTTTGGCGCGGTACCCATGGCTTTCCTTGGGCAGCATCACCAAGCGAACCGTGGCACCCAATCCCTTTAGGGCATTAAAGTACCGTTCGCTCTGCATAGGATAGGTTCCGGAATTGTTGTCCGCTTCCCCATGGATAAGAAGCAAGGGTGTCTTCATTTTATCCGCATGCATAAATGGCGACATGGTGTAATACACTTCTGGGGCTTCCCAATAATTGCGTTCCTCGCTTTGGAAACCAAAGGGTGTCAAAGTACGGTTGTAGGCCCCACTGCGTGCAATGCCCGCAGCAAAAAGATTGGAGTGGGAAAGTAGGTTTGCCACCATAAAAGCACCATAGCTATGCCCCCCTACGGCCACCCGGTCCCTATCAACATACCCCAATTGATCAACGGCGTCTATGGCCGCTTTGGCATTGGATACCAGTTGTTTTCTGAACGAATCATTGGGCTCTTCATTACCCTCGCCAATAATCGGAAAAGCAGCATCGTCAAGTACCACGTACCCCTGGGTTACCCAATAAATGGGAGATCCCCAATAGGGATAGGTGAATTCATTGGGATTTTGGGTGTTCTGCGAGGCGCTATTTTTATCCTTGAATTCCCGCGGATAGGCCCATAAAATCATAGGCATTTTCTCTCCCTTATGGGTGTCATGTCCCGGCGGAAGATACAATGTTCCGTTCAACTCAAGACCATCATCCCGCTTATAGGTTATGACCTCCTTTTGCACGTTTTGAAGATTTTTAAATGGGTTTTCAAAGTCGGTCAATTGCAGGGGTGCTTTTCGCTTTTTAAGATGCTTCTTGTAATAATTCGGATAGGTATTGGGCGACTCGATCCGCACCACTAACTCGTCCCTATCCACATTATAGTCGATCAGGCGTTCCATTTCTCCCTCTAATTTAGAGGTGTACAAACGTGTCTTTTTGGCTGTGCCGAGGTTTATCCTGTCCACAAATGGAAACTGGCCGTCCTGCGTATATCCCTCACCAAGCAGATAGGCATTACTGCCCTTAAGGGCAAGTACTTGGGTGCCATTTTTATGGCGCTTAAGGACAAAATCACCGGGATCGCTATACCGATCTTGGTAATTTCTGTCCGAAATAAGGATCGGCTCTTTGTTTGGATGGGAAGGGTCAAAGAGATAGGTTTTGGTATTGCGACTGTTCCACCAATAGTCATAGGCAACGGCAATTTGGTCATTGCCCCAATTGATCCAGCTAAATCGATTTTTGGTTTTTAGAAGGCTTCGGGGAGTGCCATTAAATGGAGCATTCAACTCAAAAACCTCATCCCGGTACGCTACGGTGTTCTCTGGATCGCCTTCGTCCAGGGCCTGTGCATAATACAGTGTGGAAGGTTTGTCATTGCGCCAACCAATGTTTCGAATCCCTTTTCTTACAGCCATGAAACCCTTGGGAAGATCTTCTATTAAAGGTACTTCCAACAACGTTTTTACCAGGCTGCCATCCTTTTTGTACAGGGTGGTCTTGGCCGGAAAGCGATAGTAAGGTACCAGATAGGAAAACGGTTTTTCCACGGTGTTGACCATTACATAATGGCCGTCTGGTGAAAAGCTGATACTGGCGTAGAGATCGGCTTTTTTCCACAAGCTTTTGGTGCCATCCAGATTAATGCGGAAAAGACTGGATCGGGCCAACTGCTCAAAATTGAACTCGTCATTGGGATTTTTAAGAAGATCTTGATAGGTACGGTTCTGCGCCTTTTTACCGCTGTTGGACGAAATGGTGGGGCCCTTGGGCACGGCTTCCAACGTATTGACCAAGGGCCTGCGATCTTCCGGCAGCATTTTTATCAGTAGGGATTGCCCGTCCTTGAACCAATTAATAGTATTGCGCATGTTGCCATTTAACGTGGGGCCGGTCAATTGGGTGGCCTCGGCTTGCCCGATGTCCAGCAGCCAAAGTTCAACCCCCGATGCCGTGGTACGGGTAAACGCCATTTTGCTTTGATTCGGAGACCAGTTGAAATTGGCCAATCGGGCATTTTCAGGTAGCCCTTTTATCTGAATGGCTTCATCATCCCCCGTTTTTTGGAGTTTTATATTGGTGTAATAATTCGTTCTACTCCCAATATTGGTCTTTGGGTTAATGCGGAGGCCGGCCAAACGTAACTCGGTCTCCGAAAGCTCGGCAATGCTTTTGTAAGCATCCCTATAAAGCAGCACCATATATTCGCCGTCATCATCCATAAGCACCGAAGGTGCCAAGGGCACATCGACCAATTCCAGAATTTCTTCAGAAGGTTTCTGATAAACAAGCTTTTCCTGGGCCCATCCCGGAAAACAAAAAAGGAGCGCAATACATGCCAAAAATGGTTTCATAATTCAGGTTTTAATAAGTTTTTCAAGGACTAAGCTTTTCTGTTCGGAGGATTTCGCAATGCGTTAAATTAAGGAAACCCTATGGATTTTTTTTGTTAAAAATGGAGAATATCTTCTTCCGAAAATGAATCGTATCAACCAAATATCCTGTTTCTGTTGGCATGGCAATACAGGCAAAACCCATATATTTACTGTGTTAAGAAATCTTTATGTACGATTTGGAATAGCCAATATTTCCATTCAACGTTAAAAACCTGGGGGTATGTATAACTCAAGAATTATGGGCCTGGGCCATTTTGTCCCGGAGAATGTAGTGACCAATGACGATTTGTCCAAGGTTATGGATACCAGTGATGCATGGATTCGGGAACGCACAGGTATCCAGGAGCGAAGGCATGTAATAAAAGGCGAGGATACCACTACCTCCATGGGCATTAAAGCGGCAAAAATTGCCATTGCCCAATCGGGTATCGATGCGAATGACATTGATTTTATCGTTTTTGCAACCCTGAGCCCGGACTATTATTTTCCAGGTCCGGGGGTTTTGGTGCAACGGGATCTGGGTATTGGAACCGTAGGTGCTTTGGATGTGAGGAACCAGTGTTCCGGTTTTATCTACGCCCTTTCCGTGGCGGATCAATACATCAAGAGCGGGATGTATAAAAATATTCTCGTTATAGGCTCCGAAGTGCATTCCACAGGTTTGGACTTTAGCACAAAGGGTAGGGGCGTAAGCGTAATTTTTGGGGACGGTGCCGGTGCGGCCGTTCTTGGTCGCGAGGAGGATGGCTCCCGCGGCATTCTATCGACCCATTTGCATTCGGAAGGGCAGCATGCCGAGGAACTTTCCCTGATTGCCCCGGGTATGGGCAAGCGCTGGGTAACGGACATTATTGAGGACAACGATCCGGAAGATGGATCCTACTATCCGTATATGAACGGCCAATTTGTGTTTAAAAACGCGGTTGTCCGGTTTAGCGAGGTCATTATGGAAGGCTTGGGGAAAAATAACCTGTCCCCAGGGGATATCGATATGTTAATTCCCCATCAGGCCAATCTTAGGATTTCCCAATTTATACAGCAAAAGTTCGGTTTAGGGGATAATCAGGTCTTTAACAATATCATGAAGTACGGAAACACCACTGCCGCATCCATCCCTATTGCCTTGACCGAGGCGGTGGAGTTGGGAAAGGTAAAACAAGGTGACCTTGTGGTGCTCGCCGCTTTCGGAAGCGGATTTACCTGGGGAAGTGCAATTATAAAATGGTAGGGGATTATGGGAAAACGAATGTCCAAGCTTAGTACCCGGCATATTGAATTTATCAAAAATCAGCACGTCTTTTTTGTGGCTACCGCCATGAAGGATGGACGTATTAATGTATCGCCAAAGGGACTCGATTCCTTTCGTGTCCTGGACGAAAATACGGTACTTTGGCTTAATCTGACAGGAAGTGGTAATGAGACGGCCACCCATCTGATGCACGTGGATCGGATGACCCTAATGTTCTGCGCCTTTGAAGGCCCCCCATTGATATTGCGACTTTACGGGATGGCCAAGGCCTATCACCACTATGACGATTTTTGGAAGGAGCATATTGTCCAGTTCCCCAAATCTGAAGGCAAAAGGCAATTGATCTACATGCATATAGATTTGGTACAGACCTCCTGTGGTTTTGGTGTGCCCCTTATGGATTTTAAGTCGGAGCGACACGAACTAGTGGAATGGGCTGCGGACAAGGGCGAAGAAGGACTACGGGATTATTGGAAAAAGAAAAATACGATTAGTTTGGATGGACATTCTACGAATATTCTAAAATAACCGGGCATTGATCAAAAAAAACCAGCCCAAGCCATCTAAAACAGTACGGAGCTTTTATTGGGTAAGCAAGTTTGAGGTAGCTCTACTTGAAATCCCATCAGGTTCCGCCTTTCTTAACTAGGTTTATGGCCCTCCATACCAATCAATTTACACGGTATTAAAGGCTAATGTAGCTTTTTTCTTCTACCTGGAAACATCAATTTTTATGGGCCTTACATGCCCTTTAAGTGCCTTTACAACAAAGATTTTCTAACCAATTGGTCCTTCGATATCTTGCCGGTTTGTGTATTGCTCGGTATAAAACCCCTGCCGTTACGCATTGGTATAAGTTAATAAAAGGGAATTGGCTTTTGCGGGATTTCATATGCAGTGATAACCAATTTAGACCAAGCACCCTGGCATATCGTCAAATCGCTTAACCATCAAATAGGAAATTAGAATGAGCTCTGGATAATCGCCCTATTGCGCAGTAGGTTTGCCTAAACTATCCGGAATTGTAAAAATACGACTATGTTCCCCCTGAAGTCCCTCTACAAGAAAATACGCTTGGTGGCTATTTTCTTGATTTTCGTTTCCACGACCGGGTATGCACAATGTGAGAACGTCAATACGGCAAATCTAGCCTTCGGAGGCTGTAGCCCGGCCAACGACGGTACCTATTCGGTAACCCTGAACAGGGCGGCAGATGTGGGCGTAGCCTTGATCAACGGTACCGGAACTCTGGACGATATCAACAATGTCATTACGGACATCCCATCGGGGACGGGCATTCAGGTCCGTTTCTCCAAGGCGGGATGCACTTCTCGGGATGAACTTTTTATAAGCCTTGCCTGTCCGGCCTGTGGAACAGTGGATAGCGATGGTGACACCATAAACGACGATTGCGACCTGGACGATGATAATGATGGGATATTGGATGAGGACGAGGGAGAGATAACCTGTACGGATTTTACCTTTCCTTACCCAACAACGGGTCCCCCTATTGCCGATACCGTGCCGGCCGGTTGGCAAAGGTCTCCCCATCCCACGCATCCAACGGTGCAGCATACCCCGGATATTTCAAATAGGTCCTTCTGGCCATCAGCCAGTACAAGTTTTCGTTCACATTATCTTTCCTCGGGCCCATTGACGCCACCGGCTACCCCTTCCGGAGATGATACTTGGGTTACCCTTGTCAGTATAGAAAGTATCTATACCTCTTTTGTGGCGACCGAGCCCGGTGAACTTACCATTTATTTCGGTGGTTTTGGTACCTCAACAACAGGAACATCTGCTGGAGGACCTGGTTTATACGAGGATGCGGTGGTAGAGTCCTCCATTGGAAGGGTTCAGTATTTTGGGCAGCCTCCATGGGACGGACAATGGCATACGTTGACCTATCCTTATGGCGTAGGTACGGTGACCATTACTTTGGATGGGGGAAACGATTTGGGAGGGGCTGTTCATTCCACGCATCATACGTCACACATTTCCATACCCCGAATTCATGCGGATGGTTCTTGTGCGAATAATTTGGATGCGGATTTTGATGGGGACAGTATCCCCAACCGATTGGATCTGGACAGTGACGGGGATGGTTGTCCCGATGCCTTGGAAGCTGGTGTGGCGAGTAGCGGTACGCTGGTTTCCGGGGATATTACCAATACAAGTGGGACCACCACTATGAACGATGCGCTGGTCCAAGGACCCTTTGGGGACAATGGATTGGCCAATAGCCTGGAGAATTACGATACCTCCACGGCCGCAGTGGACTATACTATTACGGAGACCAATTCAGGGACTTTCGATTTTCTGGACAATGCCCTAACAACGGCCTGTGCCTGTACCGAGGTGCATTCGGCCGGCCTGGGCACGGGCACCTGCAGTACCGCCAATGACGGCACCTACGAGGTAACGGTGACCAAGAGTGTGGATGTCATCGCCGCGATAACCAATGGCGTCGGGACGCTCAACGCGGCCCAGAGCCTTATCACGGACATTCCCCTGGGCTCCGCAACGGAAGTGGTGTTCTCCAAGACGGGCTGTACGGACAGCGCCCCGGTGTCCAGTACCTCCCCGGCGGACTGTCTGGACTGTACGGGAGTGCATTCTGCCGGCCTGGGCACGGGCATCTGCAGTACCGCCAATGACGGCACCTACGAGGTAACGGTGACCAAGAGTGTGGATGTCATCGCCGCGATAACCAATGGCGT
>JBCCZF010000125.1:0-7324 GCA_039188035.1 Bacteroidota bacterium
CTATTTCGGATGTACAGAAGGCCGCAATAAAGTACTTTGCCCCGGGCAACCTAAGGGTAGTGGTCGTAGGCAAAGGGAGCGAGGTGCTGGATAATCTCGAGAAGGTTTCTTTGGAAGGGAAAACGGTGCCCGTTTTCTATTATGACAAAAATGGGATAAAAACGGAAAGACCCGACTACAGTTCCCAAATACCCGAGGGCTTAACGGCCAAGGACGTAATAAATAGCTACATTGATGCCTTGGGGGGGAGGGAAAAACTGGAGGCGGTCCAATCCTACGTCATTCTTGCCGAGGCGGAAATGCAGGGAATGAAACTTAACCTGGAGCTCAAGAAAACATCCAAAAACCAGTCCATGCAAAACCTTATGGTCATGGGAAATTCCATGAGCAAACAAGTTTTTAACGGGGATTCGGGTTATATGATGATGCAAGGGCAGCGCAAGGAACTTACCACAGAAGAAGTGGAAAAGGCCATGCAAGAGTCCATTCCTTTTCCCGAACTTCATTACATGCTTGACAGTATACAACTGGAGGGTATTGAGGCCGTAGACGGCAAAAAGGCCTATAAATTAAAAATGTCCGACGAAAGGGTTCTTTTCTTTAATATGGAAAGTGGCCTTAAGGTTCAAGAAATGAACACTTTGGAAATGCAAGGACAGCAGATGCAGCAAACCACAACCTACGGGGACTATCAAGAGGTAGCCGGCATAAAGTTTCCCTTTATGTTTATACAGTCCATGGGGCCACAACAGGTGGAATTTAACGTAAAGGAAGTGCGGTTAAACGAGGGCGTTACCGATGCCGATTTTGAATAAGCCCAACAGACCCCAAAGGTTTGGACACCAATTTTTGGCACACCTTTGGGTCTGTGTCTATATAAAATCTATCCTATTTTGCGAATGGTAGCCTCACCAATGACAATACCCCGTTCCACTTGGGGATTTCCTTCATAGGTAACATGGGTTTCCCCATAGCAGGTGACCTTAAGTCGGTCTGCAACTTTTATCCGAAAATCGCTCTCGCCATAGGCCAGGATTTTCGTGTCATAATTGTTGATTCCCAAGGAATTTACATTGCTTTCGCCATAGGCGGTGAACTTTTGATAGCCAATCGTACCGTTTTGTACTTCAAGATAGCTACTGCCATACATGGTGGCTTTTAGCTTGTTCAGATCAACCTGGGCCAAGTACACTTGGGATTCCCCGTAAATGCGCAACGTAAAATCTTTCTGCGTCAAGGGGCTTTCACAGCTAATCTTTTCCTCGCCCCTTACGGAAAGGGTTTCCAATTGGCGGTATGTAATAGTAACTTTGGCTTGATTACCTTGATAAAGCGGTCTGCCATTGCCCCTCTCCTTTTCGTTCCCGGTAATGATCTTGGCCCCTTCCAGATATACCCAAAGGGTATTGCCTTCTACCTCCATATGGAGATCACCCATGGGCACATTGCTATACGCTACGGTCACGGCCTCTTCCGACCCCTCCACTAGTGTGGCCTGTATATGGGGGCTAACAATAACCTTGTCAAAGGATTTTACCCGAAAAGTCTTTTGTTGCGCATTTAATCGCTGTCCCCCGAATACCATTATTAGGGTCATCAGGGCAAAGGCTATCTTTTTTTTCATTGTATTCATTGGTACTCTTTTTTGCTATTTTGTTCTTTGTGAATTTAGGTAAAAATAATCTATGTTCTAAAGAGTATAAATCCAAAACAGTGTTACAGTCCTATAAAAAAAATATGTTTTAAGTACATCAAAACCGTTTCAAGCCCTACATTTGCCAAAAAAAGGACTTGAAAAGGGTTGCAACCTCTTTTTTCATTCTATTGTACCTCCTCGCCATGTTGCGGCCGGTGCTGCCGTTATTCGAATATCTAATTGAGCAGGACTATATTGCGGAATTTCTTTGTATCAACAAAGAAAATGTGGCATTGGAATGCAATGGCAAATGTTATCTTATGCAACGCATTCAGGAGCAGCAACAGGAAAAGGGGCATAACTTGCCACGGATTGCCATGGAAGAATATCCCGTGGGCTTTGTAACACTTATGGAAATCCCGGGTACAAACACAGAATCGGGTATTTTTTCACCCCTATTTGGCTATTCGGACCTCTATCGGTTCCACTTCACTACCCATCCCTTGCGCCCACCGGCTTTTCTGGGATAATCTTACTTTGAAACCGTTTCAAACAGGTTTCCGGTTCTTGCATTTCATAAATGCATTTACCCCTATTTCATTTTAACTATTTGATACGGACCACATATCTGTTAGGCAACCTAGCGCAAGGGATTGAACTCCTCTTTTAAATCAAGAACAAAGGGGCATTTCTAAAAAAGCTACACTCAAGGAAGCCACTAATGGATTATGGGGGAGCCCAAAAAGTACAGGCCGTATCATCAATTCCTATACAACAAAAACCAAAATATGAAAAAATATATTTCGGCCATTATAACCATGGCCAGCGTTGCACTTTATGCACAACAGCCCGATGTGGATATCCCGGAAAAATGGTCGGCCGGCCGGCCGGATGGGCACGCCCCGATTTCCGTAATGGGAGATCATATGCACGGTAAGGGTGAATGGATGTTCTCCTATCGGTATATGTACATGAACATGGAAGATCTAAAAGCGGGTAGTGATGATGCCTCCTTTCAGGATGCACTGAACGACTATGTCATTACACCTACCCAAATGCCTATGAACATGCACATGCTGGGGGCAATGTATGCCCCTAGTGACAGACTCACGCTTATGGCCATGGTAAACGTACTTTCCATGGAAATGGATCACCTTACCCGAATGGGTACCACCTTCACCACGGAATCCTCGGGCTTTGGGGATATCCAGATTTCCGGTCTCTACCGCTTTTTTAATAAAAACAGGCAAACCATGCATGGACAATTGGGGTTTTCCATCCCAACGGGCAGTGTCACCGAAAGCGATGTGACCCCAGCTTCGGCACCCAATGCAGTGGAACTTCCCTACCCCATGCAAATAGGCAGCGGTACCTTTGACACCAATTTGGCGCTTACCTACCTGTGCCAAGGGAATCTTTTTTCGTTTGGCAGTCAACTGCGCGGTATCCTCCGTTTTGGGGAGAACGATAGGGAGTTCCGGTATGGTAATCGCTATTCCTGGAACAATTGGGTAGCGGCCAAGGCAACGGATTGGTTAAGTTTCTCCCTTCGTATTGAAGGTTTAACTGTAGGTGAAATACACGGTGCAGATCCCAATTTGAATCCCATGATGGTCATCACCGCCGATACCGAAAACTCTGGGGGAAATTCCCTTAACTCCGGCCTGGGCTTTAACACCTATATTCCCAATGGGGCTTTAAAAAATCTGAGGTTCGGATTTGAATTTGGATTTCCGTTGTATCAAGACCTTAATGGCGTTCAGCTAAAGAACAAGGAAACCTTGACGTTGGGCCTACAATACGCCCTTTAGAAGACCCAGATGAAAAGGATATGCATATTGTGGTCATGTATTTTGACCTACTTTGGGTATGCCCAAAACTCCATTGAGGGCCGAATTCTGGACAGTAACGGGGAATTTATTTCCGGGGCCCATATTCAACTGCTGAATTCGGCCGAGGCCACCGCTTCACGAGAAGACGGGTCTTTTGAAATACAAACATCCACTTCAAGTGGAACCTTACAGGTATCCGCCTTGGGTTATGCCACTCGGGCAGTACATTTTGTGGAGGGCGGTGTACTGAATATTGTTTTAAGGGAAGCCATTTTTCAATTGGACGATGTAGTGGTCTCCGCACTTAAACGGGAACAAGAGTTGACCAAAATCCCCTTGGCCGTCACTTCGTTGAACGCCAAAAAAATCGAGGATACCCGTACATGGGGACTGAGCGGGCTATCTGCCTTGGTCCCCAATTATCTTTATCAGGAATCGGGCGTCCCTTTCCAGGCCTTACAATCCATACGGGGCATTCAGGTTTTTAGCGAAAATCCGGCGATAGCTACTTATGTGGACGATGTGAATAGTCTTGATATCCTGGCCCTTGGGTTTCAGTTTACGGACATAGAGCGGATAGAGGTACTCCGCGGACCCCAGGGAACCCTTTTTGGAAGAAATGCCATGGGAGGGGTAGTTAATATTGTAACAAAACAACCTACCGATAAAACGGAAGGTTTCTGGGAGGCCGGTTTTGGCAATCTGGAATTACAGCGACATCGTATTGGATTAAAAACACCGATTGTCCGGGACAAGCTCTTTTTTGGATTTAATGGTTTGTTCCAAAACCGTGGGGGATTCTATGAGAACGATGATTCCCTTGCCCTGGCGCCGAACCCCGATTTAAATGGGGAAAAGGTTGGTGAAAGTAGGAATGTATACGGGAGTCTTTTCCTCAAGTGGTTGCCTACCAATAGTTTACAGACCATTTTCAATGTAAAAGCACAAAAGGACTGGTCACGTGCCACCGGATTTTTTGTATCGCAGCCCAATGAGGAAGTAGCCTTTGAAAATCCGGACAAAATCTATCTCAGCAGATTGGGAAGGCATGATAGGGATATTTGGAATGTGGCACTTACGTTGCGGTATGGTACGGAGAACGTTCGTTACACCTCAATAGCTACCTACCAACGTATTGGTTTGGCTTTCCAAGATGTGGATTCCCCTGGGATTTATCATTCGTTCTTCTCGGAGGAAATTGGTGAAAAACTACCCCCCCAGGAAGTCTGGACACAGGAATTCCGGATACAATCCGCCAATCCATCCAAACCCCTGCAGTATACCACCGGTGTCTTTGGATTTACCCAGGACGCCTTTGAGCCCACCACCAATCTGGCGTTTGAGGTGGATTTGGACAACTTCATCATTTTTAGGAACAGCGGGCGTAATTCCGGGGCAGCCTTATTTGGGGAACTCACCTACAACATTACGGATAAGATTTCGGCAACAGGAGGTCTTCGTTACGATTACGAAAGCAGGGAGGCCACTTTTAATGGCTTCGGGAACCTATTGCTTTCCAACGGAACCCTTATGGAGGTAATCCCCGATATCTCGGAAAAAGGAACATATTCCGCCCTTTCGCCAAAAGTGGCTTTGCGCTATTCCCCTAACGCGACTTCTACGGCCTACCTTTCCTATACCCGTGGCTTCAGGGCAGGAGGCATCAATGCGCAACGATTGCCCGATGGTATTGCCCAAACCTTTGATGAGGAGTATTCGGATAATTTTGAGCTTGGATACAAGCTAAATGCCTATGAAAACAAATTGACCCTTTCCGCAGCGGCTTTTTACATTAAATGGACGAATCTACAGTTCTTCAATCTAGTGGCGCTTGGTACTTTTGCCCGGGAAAACGTGGGCGATGCGAATTCTATTGGTTTTGAAATTGAGACTTCTATCATTCCCTTACGGGGATTCCAAATTGATGCCAGTTTCGGATATACGGATACGGAGTATTTGGATTTCACATTACGACGGTCCGATTTTGTAACCGGGGAGGAAATACGAACGGAAATAAGTGGAAATAGTCTGTCCAATGCCCCTTCCCACACCCTTTTTCTATCGCCCCAATACACCACTTCCCTTTCCAAAAAGGCCAGTCTTGTGGTGAGGGGGGAAATCCGGAACGTGGGCCGTTATTTTACCGACATCCAGAATACCTTGGAGCAACCCAACTACACCCTGGTGAACGGAAGGGTGGCCTACACCCAGGATCGGTACACCTTGGCCCTATGGGGGCAAAACCTTACGGATACGACCTACCTCGCCTTTGGAACCCCGGATACTAGCTTTGGTAGTCGCAGCGTGCGTACAGCCCTGCCCCGAACTTTTGGAGGAACATTGACATATAGATTCTAGTCCCAACATTTAAAAAAAGTATGTAACTCAAGATGAGTTCATTTCACAAAAACAAAGAAACAAATGAAAAATACAGTCGTTATGGGTATAGCGTGTTTTCTGTTTTTGGCTTGCGGCCCTGGGCAAAAAGAGCAAAAATCAGGAACCGGGGTCACGGCCCAAAGTACAATGAAAGAGGTAATACGCAATCGTAAACCGGATGGGACCCCATACAGCAATGCGGAATTGGATATCCTGACGCATGACGAATTAATGCTGCTTATGTACCAACCCCCAAGGGATACCATTTCCACCATTGGTATCCTTTTATACGACGGCTATTTTAGCCTGGACGCCTTGGGCCCTCATGCAGTGCTTAGCAGTATGTATCCTGCAAAGACATTTTTTATAGCGGCACAAAAGGGTTTGGTAAAAAGCAACAACGGTCTTCTTACCCAGGTGGATACCACCATGGCCCAAGTAACGCACTTGGACATTTTGTTGGTTCCCGGGGGCGCCGATGCTACGTATCGCGCTACCCAGGACAAAGCGCTTTTGGATTGGGTGCGGACGATCGATCAGAATTCCAAGTACACCACCAGTGTTTGTACGGGATCATGGATTCTGGGGGCCGCAGGACTTCTTAAAAACAAAGAAGCAACCACAAATTGGTACAGGGCCAAGGAAAAACTGGAAGGGTTTGGTGCCACTTTTGTTAACAAGCGCTATACACATGCTGGCAAATACTGGACCTCGGCGGGGGTATCGGCCGGAATTGATATGAGCCTGGCCCTAGTAGATCATATCATGGGACGTAATTATGCAGATTTCATTATGTTGAACTTGGAATATGCCCCTGAACCACCCTTTGATGGGGGAAGTCCGGAAAAAACGGATCCCGTGGTAAAATATATGACGGAAAAAATGTACGACCTAACCTTAGATCCATTAATCCGGGAATACGAACAGTAAGGAAAACAATGTTTACTTTTGAAGAGCAAAATACCAAGTATATGAAACGTTTAATGGGTATAGGGGCAAGTCTACTTTTCCTGTTTTTAGCCTGCGAGAGGAAAAATCCCCAAATGAAAGAGGTGATGGCAATCCACGATGATGTAATGCCCAAGATGGGTACCATTGGAAGGTTAGTGGCCGAGTTAAAACCTAAGGTCGACTCTACCGAAACGGGCGTGCAGTACGGGGCCGCGATGAAAGACCTTCAAGCGGCGCACCAAGGCATGATGGACTGGATGAAAGGGTTTGGTGATCGCTTTGACCCTGATGAAATCCTAAATGGTAAGGCCCTTACCGATCAAAAAAAGGCGTGGCTGGACGAGGAAGAGGAAAAAGTAAGGTTAATGCGGGACCATATCAACACCAGCATAACCAATGCCAAGCGCCTTTTGGGTAAAAGTGAGTAAGCGCCTCAAGAAAATCCTTAAACCTAATAGCCAACGTTGCAATCCCAAAAACGCTTATCCATAGAACGACAAAAATGGTTCGATAAAAGAGTAATTAA
>JBCCZF010000126.1:0-7304 GCA_039188035.1 Bacteroidota bacterium
AAACGGCCTTTTGGCATTCCACATCCCATATTGTCGCCCAAGCCCTTGAGGAACTCTATCCAGGAATTAAATTGACCATTGGGCCGGCCATTGAAAACGGGTTCTATTACGATGTGGATTTTGGGGAGCACACCATTTCCGAAAAGGATTTTCCAAAAATCGAGAAACGGGCATTGGAGATTGCACGGGGCAAGCACCCCTACAAAATGCGACCCGTATCCAAGGCCGATGCCCTGGCCTTCTATACGGCACAGGATAATGCCTACAAGATAGAACTGATCGAAAATCTGGAAGACGGCAGCATTACCTTTTGCGACCACGACACCTTTACGGATTTATGCCGTGGGGGACACATCCCCCATACCGGTATCGTCAAGGCCATTAAAATACTCAGCGTGGCAGGCGCGTATTGGCGCGGCGACGAGAACAAACCACAACTCACCCGTGTATATGGCATTTCGTTCCCCAAACAAAAGGAACTTAATGAATATCTGGAACTCCTTGAAGAAGCCAAAAAAAGAGACCATCGAAAATTGGGTCGAGAACTGGGACTTTTCACTTTCTCCCAAAGGGTGGGCCAGGGACTTCCCCTATGGTTGCCCAAAGGTGCCGCACTACGGGAACGGTTGGAGGATTTTTTAAAAAAGGCACAACGAAAAGCGGGCTATGAGATGGTGGTCACCCCCACATATTGGACAAAAGGAACTGTATGTAACCTCCGGTCATTACGCCAAGTACGGAGAGGATAGTTTTCAACCCATCCATACCCCCAAGGACGAAGAGGAATTCCTCTTAAAACCCATGAACTGTCCCCATCACTGCGAAATTTACAAAAGCAGCCCTTGGAGTTACAAAGACCTTCCCAAACGCTATGCGGAATTTGGTACGGTTTACCGGTACGAACAGAGCGGGGAGCTACATGGGCTTACCCGCGTTAGGGGCTTCACACAGGATGACGCCCATATCTTCTGCACCCCGGACCAGTTGGCCGACGAGTTTAAAAAAGTAATCGACCTGACGCTCTATGTCCTAAACTCCCTAAGTTTTGACAAATTTACGGCCCAAGTTTCGGTGCGGGACCCCGAAAAACCTGAAAAGTACATCGGTGCCACCGAGAATTGGGAAAAGGCCGAGCAGGCGATCATCGAGGCGGCAAAGGATAAGGGACTGGACTACGTAATTGAAACTGGGGAGGCCGCGTTTTACGGGCCAAAATTGGATTTTATGGTCAAGGATGCCCTGGGCCGGAAATGGCAATTGGGCACCATTCAGGTAGACTATAGCCTTCCCGAACGTTTTGACCTCACCTACAAAGGAAGTGACAATGAGTTACACAGGCCTATAATGATACACCGGGCCCCTTTTGGAAGCCTGGAACGCTTTATAGCCCTTCTACTGGAGCATACCGGGGGAAATTTCCCTTTATGGCTTATACCGGAACAGGCTATTGTGCTGCCAGTGAGCGAGAAACATGAAAAATATGCCCAAAAAGTTTTAAATTCCTTGAAAAATAACGAAATTCGCGCGCTCCTTGACGCCAGGAACGAAACGGTAGGCAAAAAGATACGTGAGGCGGAAATGAACAAAATCCCATTTATGCTTATTGTGGGAGACAATGAAGCGCAGACGGAAACCCTTGCCGTACGGAGACATGGAGGGGACGATTTGGGAAGCATGGACGTAGATGGTTTTTCCAACTTGGTGGCTACCGAAATAAATAGTACCTTAAAGTCGTTTTAATACGCTTGGCCAAGAGAGCAATAGGTTCTGCCCCTCGGATAAAGGGCAAAGTTCTATAAAAACACTGCCGTTGGAAAAACGGTTGTATTACATGGAGTTTAACGTTTAATTAAAAAATTAAGTCATAGCAATACGAAAAAGATTTCGGCCACAACCTAGAAGGGAGAACAAAAATCCCCATAGGATCAATGAAAAAATATTGGCGCCCAAAGTACGGCTCGTGGGCGACAATGTTGAAGTGGACATCTACCCCATTCGGGTAGCCTTGGACAAGGCCAAGGAAATGGAATTGGATCTGGTGGAGATTTCCCCAAAGGCGGAACCCCCGGTCTGTAAAATCATGGATTACAAAAAGTTTCTTTACGAGCAAAAGAAACGGGAAAAGGCTATGAAGGCCAAGGCCTCCAAGGTCATTGTAAAAGAAATACGGTTTGGCCCCAATACGGACGATCACGATTACGAGTTCAAGAAAAAGCATGCCGAAAAGTTCCTGAAGGACGGGGCCAAGTTAAAGGCCTATGTTTTCTTTAAAGGACGTTCCATAGTCTACAAGGACAAAGGTGAAATACTCCTATTGCGATTGGCGTCGGAATTGGAGGAAGTAGGCAAGGTAGAGCAAATGCCCAAATTGGAGGGAAAGCGAATGACCATGTTCATCGCTCCAAAAACCAAAAAATAACAGGGAACCGCAAAGAAGAACGCATCCCTAAAGATTTACTGGAACAAGCCCTTAGTGGGGCTTTTTCAGCATAAGTGAGATAATTAAAATAATTAAGAAAATGCCCAAGCAGAAAACAAAATCAAGTGCCAAGAAGCGTTTTAAGCTCACAGGCACGGGTAAAATAAAAAGGAAGCACGCTTTTAAAAGTCACATCCTGACCAAAAAGTCTAAAAAGCGAAAGCTTCGGTTAACCCACTCCACCTTGGTTCACGAGGCGGATATTAACAGTATTAAGGAACAATTGCGATTGAAGTAATTGTTCCTTGAGGTAGATGAAAAAATAACCCTGGAGTTGGGCAAATCACAAAACCAAAGTTTACATTTTAGTGATTTATAAAGTGGCGATTATCGCCCGCCTACTACAAAAATGAACAAAAAATGCCAAGATCAGTAAACTCAGTTGCTTCCAGAGCCCGAAGAAAAAAGGTAATGAAGCAGGCCAAAGGCTACTTTGGAAGACGAAAAAATGTTTGGACCGTTGCCAAGAATGCGGTCGAGAAAGCGATGCTTTATGCCTATCGCGACCGCCGAAACAAAAAAAGAACGTTCCGCGCCCTATGGATTACCCGTATCAATGCCGGGGCCCGTTTGCACGGGATGTCTTACTCCCAATTTATGGGCAAGGTGAAAGCCAATAATATTGAATTGAACCGTAAAGTACTTGCGGATTTGGCCATG
This sequence comes from Bacteroidota bacterium, assembly GCA_039188035.1. Classification (GTDB taxonomy): domain Bacteria; phylum Bacteroidota; class Bacteroidia; order Flavobacteriales; family Flavobacteriaceae; genus Ulvibacterium. The sequence goes on from JBCCZF010000126.1 coordinate 3,140, forward strand.
AACCATCCCGAGGCATTCAAAGCCATAGTGGACAAGGTAAAGTAGCCCAAGAATTTAGTATCATAGTATCTCCTTATGGAAAACGTCCGGACATTGTTCCGGACGTTTTTTTTTCCGCCTACGCAACCCCTTTGGCTTTTTCCCGTCTATGGGGAAACACAAAACCATTACCTATGAGAACTACGCAAGCCTATATTGGGGCATTTCTTCTTTTTTGTTTCTTTTCCTGCGATACGAATGACGATAGCCCGGAAAATCAAGGGCCATCTACCGATTTGATTGCCCAAATGACAGCCGCCATGGGTAATTTGAATGAAACCCAATGGGTCTTTACAAACTATTCCCAAAACCCCTTGGAAGCGGAATATCAAAATCTCATGACCTTGGTATTCCTTAACCTTGAGGACGACACTATACAATTTGGTGGACGGGGCGTGTTCAACAATTTTGGCGGTTCTTTTACCGTAAATGAGGCCGAAGGATTGATCGTAAACCAGGGCGAAACCTTAACCACCTTGGTGGGAAGCACAAACCCGAGAGATCTGGAGGTGGAAAGGGACTATATTGAGAACCTGGAAAAGGCGGTGTTTTTTGAAATTGAAGATAGTGTATTACGTCTCTACTTAGGGGACAAGGACAGCAGCGATACCGAAATCATGCGATTCACCCCCACAAGTTAACGCAAGTTTGCCCCACAGTTTGCGCCAAAGGCCCTTTTATGGGCCTTTTTCAGTTTCCAAAAGCTGTAATCACCAGTTTTCTTCCAGACGCACTATCCCGATGTTCGCCCAGATATATCCCCTGCCAGATTCCTAGATTTAACCTCCCCCGGGTAATCGGAATCTGCACGGAACAGCCCATAAGTGAAGTTTTTATATGGGCAGGCATATCGTCCGGGCCCTCATACGTATGCACAAAATAAGGGGCATCCTCGGGAACCATAACATTCATATGACTTTCAACGTCCATGCGCACCGTGGGATCTGCGTTTTCGTTTATCGTAAGACTCGCCGAAGTATGCTTGATAAAGACCTGTAATTGGCCCACCTGGATGTTCCCAATCTCTGGAAAGGCCTGTTCAATTCTTTGGGTAATTAAATGAAAACCCCGGGGAAAAGAGGGCAAACGTATCTCTTTTTGAAAAAAAACCATGATGATGCTTCTATATTGGGCGTTGCTCCGAACGCACTCGTCTTACGTGCAATAAAAGGATGAAGATACGGCTATTCCCCTACCCGGCCAATGTCCTTACCAAAGACCCTTGGCACATCACAGGATTGCCATTATGAATTGATTATACGATTTTAGTCCTTCACTTAAAACAAAGCGAACAATTATTTAACAGGGGATTACCATTTCCAAGCGAGCAACCCCTACCTTTGCGGCTTCATAACCGAGCCAAAATAGAGTAGACCCGTAAAAAAGCCCAAACGCAAGTATAAAGTCTAAGAGACTGTTTTGAAATATGCCAATTATTTTTTTATGCCCCTTTTTGCGCCTTATTTCGTTAAAATTTTGAGCCGTAGCTTGCACCTCCGCTAAAGCTTCAGCGGCACGCGGAAGGCTATACCTAAAAATTTTGCCTCATAATCCATCAAAAATGGCCTAGAAGAAATCCTAATCACTCATTTCAAAACAGTCTCTACGTTCAAAACCCGACAAGAACCTTAAACCTGGAACCCTAAACTTTGAAACTTTAATGGATCTTTCCCAAATTAAAATGGTAGTCACCGACATGGACGGGACCCTATTGAACTCCAAGCACGAAGTTAGTGATCGTTTCCTCGCACTTTTCCATAAACTAAAGGATAGAGGGATTCGTTTTACGGCAGCCAGCGGGAGGCAGTACAATAGCATAGTGGATAAACTCCATGCCATACGTGATGAGATAATCGTTGTTGCCGAAAATGGCGCCCTGGTACGGGAAGGAAGCAGGGAACTGTTTACAACGCCCCTATCCAATGATCTCAAGAATACCCTGCTCTCTAAAATTGGGGATATAGAAGGTTCCCATGCCATGCTATGCGGCAAATACAAAGCCTATTTTGATGGCAAATCCGCCGTATTCCTTGACGAACTCAAGGAGTACTATTCCAGTTTTGATGTGTACGATAGTCTAAACCAGGTAACCGACGAAATTGTAAAGATTGCCGTATATCACAACGAGGATGCGGAAGCGTTTATCTATCCCGAAGTCCGGGACCTTGAGCATTTGGTAAAGGTAAAAGTGTCCGGTAAGCATTGGGTAGACATTAATCAGGTGGATGCCCACAAGGGGCAGGCCTTGGAAAAACTTATGCAGCGTTATGGACTTTACCCCAATGAGGTCCTCGTTTTTGGGGATTACAATAACGATCTGGAAATGTTGGCCTTGGCCGATCATAGCTTTGCTATGAAAAATGCACACCCAAATGTAAAGAAGGTGGCCAAATACGAGACTGCAAGCCATGATGATTTTGGGGTAGAACGAATCCTCGAACAGTTGTTGGAAACGCTGGAAAGGGATTAGAAATCCTGTTTAGGTCTTTTGCTTCTTTTTGCGTGCTGCCGGAAAAAGCACGTTGTTCAGGATTAAGCGATAGCCTGGGGATGTAGGGTGTAGTTCCAGTTCCGTTTTGGGATCTCCTACACGATGTTGATAGTCCTCGGGGTCGTGCCCACCATAAAAGGTAAAGAAGCCTTTGCCCTTTATGCCATGTATATAGCGCGCTTCCCCGTTGATCTTGTTTTCCCCCAAAACCAGGACCGTAGCTTTTACCTCGTCCCGGGTAAAGGCCGTGGTCTGCCCCATAAAACCCTTGACCAGGGCGGTATGGTTCTGGCAGAGCATTGTGGGGATAGGGTCCCATTTGGCCGAAAAATCCATTAACGAAAAATAATCGGATTCCTTGGGTACACCGGCCCTTTTATTGGTCATGTCTACGGAAGAAAACTCGTATTTCAAAGGATTGCGTTCCAACGTAAAATCCGTGAAGGCAAAGGTTTTGTCAAAATCCAGTTTGTTTTGATAGTTGGCTTCGGAGGGATCCCCATCGAACATCGGCTCACAAATGTCCACACCATCGGCGGCCAGGGCGATATCGAAGCTATCCGTGGCGGAACACATGGCAAACATAAACCCCCCGCCTATAACATACCTCCTTATTTTTAAGGCCACCGCCCTTTTGGCTTCGGAAACCTTGTCATATCCCAATCGGGCCGCGAGGGCCTCGGCTTCCTTTTTTTGCTCAATATACCAGGGCGCTACCCTGTACGCCCCATAAAATTTACCGTACTGACCCGTAAAATCCTCATGGTGCAGGTGCAGCCAATCGTAAAGGGCCAGCTTGTCGTTCAAAACTTCCTCGTCGTATACGGTAACATAGGGAATCTCTGCATAGGTGAGCACCATGGTCACAGCATCGTCCCAGGGTTGGTTTCCCTTGGGGGAATACACGGCGATCTTTGGTGCCTTCTCCAATATAACGGCCTCTTGGTTTTGGGAGGGACTGGCAATTTGATCCAATATCCCCTGGGCCTGTCCATCGGAAAGGATTTCAAAGGAAACCCCGCGTATCTGGCATTCCTTGCGAATAGTCTCCCCGTCCGGCAGGAGGAAGGATCCCCCCCTGTAGTTCAACAACCATTGTACCTTTTGTTGCTTGGTAAGCACCCAATAGGTTAACCCATATGCTTTTAGATGGTTTTTTTGACTTTCCGCATCCATAGGAATCAAAAGGGATGAAGCCAACATGGGGATGGAAAAGAGGGACACAAAAAGAAAAAGGGGAATTTTCGCCTTACACATAGCTATTTTTTGGAATCTTTTTACCCAAAGGTACGGAATTGCCGTTAGATGTGGACAGGGCATAAGGGATGCCATTGTGCAAGGCCCCCAGGGTGCCGGTACAAATGGAAAAATACGCGGAAGGCTTTTGCAATTCCAAAAAACCTAGCTGGGCGTTGAATTGCCGCATACCACGGATCCGGAAGCCTGTAGTTCCAATGTACAATACGGGCACGCCTCCCCTACTTTCCCTTTTTCGCAAACGCCCCGGCAGAGTGGGCCTTCTTGGAAAGCGAAAACCCGTCATACAGACGGGTTTTGCTCTTCTAGGTGACCTGGCTGGGGCTCGAACCCAGGACCCTCTCCTTAAAAGGGAGATGCTCTACCAACTGAGCTACC
>JBCCZF010000127.1:0-7250 GCA_039188035.1 Bacteroidota bacterium
AAAATAAACCACTATGGATTTAAAATCCATAGTTTTTGATAAAGAATGAAATTCTTTTTTGACATCACTCCAATATCCATTTGCCCTTCTCCGAATTGGGTCTGCCCTTGTGATGCTCAAGATATTCCTGGACCATCTCATCCGTTATTTTCCCCGTACTCCAGGCGCCGAAGCCAACAGCCCAAAGGTGACGGCCCCAATACTGCTTCTCCAAGGACGGGAACTCCCGCTGGAGAAGCCGCGAGGAACGCCCCTTCAGTTTCTTCACAAGTATGCTCACGCTCAGGGAGGGAGGATATTCCACGTGCATATGGATATGGTCCTTGCTCACAACACCTTTCAAGATCCGAACGTTCTCGGCATCACAAATCTGCACCAACAGATCGCGGCAACGAACTTGAAGGTCTCCCCGTAGAACAGCATAACGGTACTTGGTCGCCCATACTATATGGCAGCTCAAATTACTTATCGAATGGGAATTCCTGCGGTAATCCGACATTCGGTAAAACTAAAATATTTATAGAAACTAAAGTAACTGCAATGAAATTGCAGGGTTTTAACCTTTAACTAGAAAATAAAAAAGGGCAATATACCCAGTAGCAGTAAAAATTCTTGTAAATTAATGATACGCTTCAAAACCATCTTATACATACTATTTTTAAGTTCCAATTTCCAAATGATAGGTCAAACCAAAGAAGTGAACGGGAGGGAGGTTATAAACAAATTTCTTGATGCATTGTTGGATGATTCCATACCTTCAAAAAAAATAGCTTCTGATTTTCTTGTTTGGGATAAAAACGATACAAAAGATAATCCAGAGGAAAGAATCAAGGGTCTTGACGCATATGTGCAAATGGCCAGGCATGATAGGAACAAATCAGGAAATGATTGGAAGTTGATAAATCCACAGATTTTTACCCTTAAACAAAGGAATATATTCAATTATAAAGACTATGAACAGTTAGATACACTTCATCTGAACATTGCAAAAAGTGAGGAGAAGAATGTCTTCGTTTTATTAAATCCGGAAAAAAAGAATATACTCCAATATTTTTGGGTCAAGAACGGCAAAATTCTTTCCTTCCACTTATTCATACAGGTGGGCCTAATGCGGCATGGTTTTTTAGATACGATTGAAATTTTAATGTCTTGTTTTCTTAAGCTTCTTTTTGGGTGCTAGCGTATGCGGAAAGCATCATAATTGGGGCACATTACCATGTGTCCAGGAACTAACCAGGGGCGGACGAAAATGCCATTGGGGTTGCCTTACTCTTGGCCTTGGCACAATCCCTTTCTAAGGAAAATCCCAACTACCACACCTCCGGGGATACCCGGGAAATCTTAGACTTTGACAAAATGACCCAGGTGATACAACAGGAACATAGGGCCATCCTGGAATTGTAGTAGCACAGGCCCGCACTAAAAAAGGAGTTCCTTATCTTTGTAGCTGGCTTAATCCAAATCCCTTGCTGGCACAACTCTCCATAAAAAACTACGCCCTGATCGACGACATCCAGGTGGATTTCTCCCAGGGGTTTACCTGCATTACTGGGGAAACCGGAGCGGGAAAGTCGATACTACTGGGCGGACTGTCCCTGGTTTTAGGGAAAAGGGCCGATTTGTCCCTACTTCGGGAAAAGGAAAAGAAATGTATCATAGAAGCCGAGTTCGACTTAGGGCGATATGGCCTAAGCCCGTTTTTTACGAAACACGATTTGGACCATGAGCTCCTTACCCTGTTACGGAGGGAGATATTGCCCAGCGGAAAATCCCGGGCCTTTATCAACGACACCCCGGTAACTTTGGATATCCTTTCGCAATTGGGCCAAAGGTTGATCGACGTGCATTCCCAGCATCAGACCTTACAGCTTACCGAAAATGACTTCCAGTTACGACTATTGGACGCCTTGGCCCGGAATACGGCGTTGCTCTCCGAATATGGGCAAAAGCTTCGTACCTATAAACAAACGCTAAAAGAACGTGATCGCCTTATCGACTTTCAAAAAAATGAGATTAAGGAGCACGATTACAATAGCTTTTTGTTGCGGGAACTGGAGGAAGCTTCCTTGGAAATAGACATGCAGGAAGAATTGGAGGACAGCTATGAACAATTAAACAATGTGGAGCAGATTCAGGAAGAACTTGCCAAGGGGAAGCAACTGCTACAGGACGAACAAGTGGGTTTACTTGCACTGCTGACCATACTCAGGCAGGCCTCCCATAAACTGGCGGGGTTTGGGAAACAGTACGAGGCTTTGGATAAGAGGATTCAATCCGCCTACATCGAGTTGGACGATTTGGCCGCCGAACTGGAATCCCATCTGGAGGGGGTACAAAGCGACCCCAAACGCCTGGAAGAGGTGAACGGCAAGCTACAGCGGTTATACGATCTACAAAAAAAACACGGGGTTCCGGACATCTCGGAATTGTTGTTGATTCAGGACAAACTGTCCAAGACAGTGGCCCTGACAGCGAATTTGGACCACCAAATTGCGGAAGTACAACAAAAGGTCGACGTGCAAAAAGGGGACTTGGACAAAGTATGCGAAACCTTGCGCGAGCGCAGGAACTCCATAATTCCCAAGCTCAAGGCCCAATTGGAGAAAGATCTCTCGCTTTTGGGCATGCCCAGCGCCCGTTTTGATATTTCGGTGTCCCCATCCGAGGATTTTAAACCCTCCGGCAAGGACAATCTTAGGTTTCTTTTTTCGGCCAATACCGGAACGCAATTTGGGGAATTGAAAAAAATGGCTTCCGGAGGGGAGCTCTCCCGTATTATGCTGACCATAAAGTCCCTATTGGCCCAATATGAGAATTTGCCCACCATCATGTTCGATGAGATCGATTCCGGGGTCTCCGGGGAGATCTCGGGTAAGATGGGGGAGATTATGCAACGTATGAGCAAGAACATGCAGGTTTTTGCCATTACGCACCTGCCCCAAGTAGCCTCCCGGGGAGAGCATCATTACAAGGTCTTTAAAACCGAAAAGTCAGGGATTACCCGAACGGAACTAAAGAAACTAACACGGGAAGAGCGTATTGTAGAGTTGGCCGAAATGTTGGGCGGAAAGGAAATCACGGATTCCGCAAAGGCGCATGCCCGGCAATTGCTCAATTTGGCAGTTTAAGACAACCTAAGTCCAGCCGGTGGGGAATGCCCTCGGAACTTTCTGGGCGTACCGCTTCAAAATACATTCAAGGGTACATTTCCGCAGTGAAGTGGTCCGGTCATCGCAAAAAACCATGACCCCGCTCAAATAGTTTAAAGGAGTTCAATATCTTTATGACCTGAAGAATCACGAAAAAACACACTATGTCTTACAATCTCCTACACGGAAAAAAAGGAATTATTTTTGGGGCCCTGGATCCCAACTCCATTGCTTGGAAAACGGCGGAACGCGTTCATGAGGAAGGGGGCACCTTTGTGTTGACCAACGCTCCCATTGCCATGCGCATGGGAAAAATCAGGGATTTGGCCGAGAAAACAGGATCGGAGATTGTTCCGGCGGATGCCACCAATGAGGAAGATTTACAAAACTTGGTGGAAAAATCCATGGAAATCCTTGGCGGGCAATTGGATTTTGTATTGCATTCCATTGGGATGTCCGTAAATGTTCGGAAAGGCAGGTCCTATACCGATGAGAAATACGATTTTACGGCCAAGGGTTGGGAAGTATCGGCGCTTTCATTTCACAAGGTGATGCAAAGCCTGTACAAGGCCGATGCCATGAAGGAATGGGGAAGCATAGTGGCACTTACTTATATCGCTGCACAGCGCAGTTTCCCGGATTATAACGATATGGCGGACAACAAGGCCTATTTGGAATCCGTAGCCCGTAGTTTTGGCTATTTCTTTGGCAAGGAGAAAAATGTACGGGTCAATACCATTTCCCAATCGCCTACGCCAACTACGGCGGGACAAGGGGTAAAAGGTTTTGACGGTTTTATTGCCTATGCGGAGAAAATGTCGCCACTGGGCAATGCCACGGCGGAGGATTGTGCGAACTATACGGTATCCCTGTTCTCCGATCTGACCAAAATGGTAACCATGCAGAACCTTTTCCACGATGGCGGTTTTTCCAATACAGGGGTAAGCCTGGAAGTCATCGAAGCCTTTAGCAAATAGCATAGCACGTTAATCCATGGGTCGGGCACGATGTCCGACCCTTGTTTTTGGACCACGCCCATGGAGCTCTCCTTTTCCTTTATCGTCCCCGTGTACAATAGGCCGGATGAAATCGAGGAGCTGTTGGAAAGCATGGTCAATTTGGATTATCCAAAGCCCTTTGAACTAGTGCTTGTGGAAGACGGTTCCACACAACGTTCGGAAAGTGTCGTGAAGGCCTATGCGGACCGCTTGTCCATTTCGTATTATACCAAATCCAATTCCGGCCCTGGCCATTCCCGGAATTACGGAATGGAACGGGCCAAGGGCAATTATTATATCATCCTGGATTCGGATTGTATTCTGCCCCCGCCGTATTTAGATCGGGTACAAGAATCCCTAAAGTCGCAATTTGTGCATTGTTATGGGGGCCCGGACAAGGCCCATGATTCCTTTAGTCCCTTGCAGAAGGCAATAGACTATGCCATGACATCCTTTTGGACTACGGGTGGCATCCGCGGGAAGAAAGGGGCCGTGGATAAATTTCAGCCTAGAAGTTTTAACATGGGGATTTCCAAGGAGGCTTTTCTTACGGTAGGCGGCTTTGGAAACATACATCCCGGGGAAGACCCCGATTTGAGCTTACGGCTTTGGAATCAGGGGTACAAAACACGTTTGCTTCCAGAAGCCTATGTGTATCATAAGCGTAGGATACATTGGAAAACGTTTTTTGCCCAAGTGTATAAGTTTGGCATGGTGCGCCCCATCCTGAATAGCTGGCACCCCGGTTCCTCAAAGATTACCTATTGGTTTCCCGCCCTGTTCTGTATCGGAGGTATCGCTTCCCTTGTCGGTGTCTTTTTGGGAATATATATCCCGTTAACCCTGTATACGCTTTATTTTCTGTTGGTGTTTTTTGGCGCTTTGGGCAGGTATGGTAATCTTGGAGTCGCTTTGCTCACTATCCCGGCCGTTTGTATTCAGTTTTGGGGATACGGCTATGGTTTTCTGAAATCCAGTATTTGGATTACTTTTAGCAGGAAAAGTCCCGAAATGCTGTTTCCAGACCTTTTTTTCAAAATTCCTAATGCATAAAGGGCTGTTTTTAGTACCCTTCTGGATTTCCTGAATGAACATGAACGTATGCTGAACAATATCAAAAGCGGTCTAAAAAAGAGGAAAGTGAAGATTTTTCTTCTCTTCTTAACGGGCTCTGGTTTGGCATGGTTTATCAGTAATCTCTCCGAAACCTATGAGGGCACCACTTCTTTTTATCTGAATTATGTAAACGCCCCGGACAGTCTTTTGCTGGAAAAGGCCTTTACAACACAAGTGGATGTAAGACTCCGGGCCGTAGGTTTTCAATTTCTTTTAGCGGGTTTAAGGAAAAAGACGGTACAAATCGATTTGTCCCAGATCCGGGCCAGGGGTTCCCAATTTCACATCCCTCCCGGCACCTATCAAAAACAAATAGAGCGCCAACTGTCCCGATCAATGACCTTGATAAGCATGGATCAGGATACGCTTTTCTTGACTTTTCACAAGCTTAGAAACAAAACGATACCGGTAAAGGTCCAGTTGACACTAGGTTTGGCCCAGAACCACATCTTGGATGGCACCTTGGAACTAGGTCCCGATAGTATTATCCTCCACGGACCGGAGTATGAGATACAGGGCATAGATTTGATAAAAACGGAACCTTTGGTGTTTGAGAATTTGATGGAAGATTTTTCCCGAAACGTAACATTGCAAATACCTCCGGAATTGGTTCGGACAGAGCTTTCGTCAAGAGAAGTTGTACTCTCCGGAAAAGTGGTACGCTTTTCGGAAAAGTTGGTAACCGTGCCCATTCAGGTGGTACATCTCCCGGAGGATGTAAAGATACGGACCTTCCCGGATAAGGTGGAGGTACTCTGCAAGGCTAAGGTAGACGTCTTGCGCGCGGTAGAGGGAAAGGATTTTCAGGTAATTGCCGACTACAATGATATCCAATCGGATACCCTAAAAACCCTATCCTTACAGCTGTTGAAAAAGCCCAAGGGTATTTACAGTGCCGATCTTATGGAACGGAAGATCGAATACATTTTACGAAGGGAATGAAGCGTGTTGGCCTAACGGGAGGAATGGGAAGTGGGAAGACCACTGTTGCCCAAATGTTTCAGGACTTGGGGGTGCCGGTGTACAACTCCGATGAAAATGCCAAACGGATCATGCGTACCTCCAAAGTGGCCAGAAGGAAGATTATTGCCCTTTTGGGGAAGGAATCCTATCGCGATGATTCCCTGAATCGGGCCTTTATTGCAAATAAGGTCTTCAAAGATCCCGAAGTATTGGCCCAGCTCAACCGCATTGTACATCCTTTGGTACGCAAAAGTTTTCTCGCATGGTCCCGGCGACAGGTACATCCCTTTGTCATCCAGGAAGCGGCCATCATCTTTGAGAATGGAAATCATGATTTTTACGACTATATTATTCTGGTTACGGCCCCAATGGAGATTCGTATTTCCCGAATTCTGGATAGGGATGGCCATAGCCGGGAAAAGATCTTGGAACGGATGGATAATCAATGGCCCGATTCAAAAAAGATACCCCTTTCCGACTTTGTGTTGCCCAATACGGACATCTCCAGAACCCGCTCCAAAGCACGGGCAATTTACCGCCAAATCCTTGAGAATAGTTGAATTTCAGGGGCTTTAACATTTTTGTTAAGTTTAGGTTAAACGTAGAAAGGGCTAAATGTTAAATCTTTAATTTTACTTTAAGATGAATAAGAGATTATTTATCCTCTTGGTTATTCTTATGAGCCTCTCCCTTGTTGGGATCATATTTGTCCAAGTGTTCTGGATCCAAAGTTCGGTGACGGATAGGGAAGAGCAGTTCTCCCGTTCGGTAGGCGATATCCTCAGTGAAGTATCACGAAAAATCACCCAGCGGGAGACCAAGAATTATTTTGACAGATATCTTAAAAATAAGGATAGTATTGGGGAGCTAAAGGATTCGCACCTAACGAGCATTTTTTTTATAGATCAAGATGTTAACTCCAATGAGTTAAACATTTATTCCCATGAAATTCTTGAAGAGGATTATGGAATAGCGTCTACGTTCTTTGACAATGGTAGCATTGAAGATACCACGACAATCAAAA
>JBCCZF010000128.1:0-7230 GCA_039188035.1 Bacteroidota bacterium
CTTTCCAATTTTGCGGGAGGGGTTCTAATATTGGTATTTAAACCGTTTCGGGTAGGCGATTTCATTTCTGCCCAAGGCGTAGACGGCACCGTAAAGGAAATTTCCATTTTCACGACCAAGCTCAATACTTTTGGCAACCAAATAGCGATAATCCCAAATGGGCAATTGAGCAATAATACTATTGTAAACTACAACACAGAAAGCACCCGAAGGGATAAAATTGATGTAGGGATAGGATATGGATCCAATATTAAAACGGCCAAGGATATTCTTTTGCAGATCTGCACCGATTGCCCGGATGTTCTACGGGATCCGGTTCCGGAAGTATATGTCGGGGAATTGGGCGATAGTTCCGTGAACCTTAGTTTGCGCTTTTGGACCAATACGGATACGTTTTGGCCCGCCCATTTCTTTGTCATGGAACAGATCAAACTTCGTTTTGACGAAAATGGGGTTGAAATTCCTTTTCCGCAGCAAGATCTACATGTTACTTATCCCGATGGGAATAAGGCTATTTGATACTACTTCGCATTAACTTGGGGTATACGTGTTTTGACATAGGATGGCAAGACTAGGACGTACAATGTATCAAGAAACACCAGTTTTACCACCGGGTTTCTTAAGTCTTTCCAAAACCGATCAGGGTATGGATGTCCCTTAAAATGAAGATAAATACCTGACCTACCATAACCCTATTCTAAAAATCAATCCTTAGGTTTTGACTTCAGGGTATGGGCAATAAAATCCTTGAGATAATAGGGTTCAAAATAGGCCGTGTCCTCCAAATTGGCATTTTCATATTTCTGCTGCGATAAAGCGGCCATTTGTACTGCAGAGGGGACTACGGAAGCTTCAAAGTTTGCGTTGGTATGTTCTAGTACCGTTTGACATTTCTCCGCCCCGGGGCCAAGAATCAGGACTTTACCCGTATCCAAATATTCCGCAAAGGAAGTTTCCGTAATAATTTCGGCACGGGTATCCCTGATCTGCTGTAATTTTTTATCAAATACGGCGGAATAGACCTCCATCCGTCTGGCGTCCAAAACGGAAATTATGAAATCAAAGGACTGGGCCATGACCTGGTGGGCCATACTTGCCAAGGTGGGCAGGGAAATCAAAGGGATATCCAGTGCAAAACAGAGCCCCTTGGCCGCCGAAACCCCGATGCGCAGCCCCGTGTACGAACCTGGCCCCTTGCTAATGGCCACGGCATCCAGATCGGCAAGTGTTAGTCCCGATTCCTCAATAGCCTTAGCGATAAAGACATGCAGTTGTTCCGCATGGGAATATTTAGGGGTGTTCTGTTCCTTTATTCCTATGGCCTTTCCCTCGCTCGCCACACATACGGAACAGTTGGTGGTTGCTGTTTCTAGATTTAGGATAATTGCCATTGGGGACAAAGATAGCGGATAATGACTTTGGGGGCTAGACTTGTCAGGTTTTGGAAACCTGACAGGTCTATTCCAATTTAATGGGGATTCCGAAATAGAATTCCAGCACCTTTAAACGAAAGATATAATCGTATTTTGTCCTAATCACCTCTGCTTCCGCATTATCTACTCGGGCTTGTGCCTGACCAAAGTCAAAAGCGTTCATCAATCCTACCTCATAGCGCTCCTTGGCATATTCATAGGCCAAACGCCTCGCCTCCAATGTTTTTTGGGCCGCTTCATAGGTCTTTGAAAAATTGGACACGTCCACGTAAGCTTGGTTAATATCGCTTTCCAATGTTAGTTTGTCCTGTTCCAATTGCAGTTCCGCACGTTTTAGGCTGATCTTCGACCTTGATACGCTGTTCCGTGTGGACCAACCATTGAATATGGGTACATTGATGTTAAAGCCATACGAAATCCCATCGTTTAACCATAGCTGATCCACAAAATCAGCACGGAACGAAATGGGCGGATTGTTATTAGGGTCAACAGGATCCGGTATTACCTGAAATTGATTCGTATAAAAGGTGTTATAGTTAAAAAAGGCATCAATAGTAGGATAATTGGCCCCTTTCGCAATCTGCAAATCCTTTTCGGCCAAATCCACATTGGCCTGGGAAAACCCAATATCGTTTCTAAAAGTCAACGCCTTTTCGAATATGGCCTTGGCCGAGTTGTTCAAAATATCCGAGGGAGGCACATTAAACTCTTCATCGGCTACATCAAAATTCCCATAATCCGTAATCTGCAGTAATTGGGCCAAAGCAATTCGGGATAACAATACCTGGTTCTCCCCATTAACAATCTGCTGTTCCTGGGTCGCCGCTGTGGCCTCGATTTCCAACAAATCCCCTCGTGGGACTACCCCGGAATCCACCAATTCCCTGGTCCGCTTCACATCCTGTTCGGTTACCGCATACTGTGCCCGGAACACCTTTAGGGACTCCTTGTTGGAAATAACCGCCAAATACGAATTGGCTACATTAAGACTAATATCGTCCTTAAGGTCGTCCAAGCGATATTGATTGGCCAAAGCATTCAATTTGGCCCGGTTTAACTGGTGAATGTTGCGAAGTCCATCGAAAATACGCATGCCGCTATTAATACCGCCAGAAGTAGAAAATATCTGTCCGGGTTCTATGATGTTGGTTTGTGGATTGGTTACCAAACCCGACCTTTCGCTTACACTGGCACTCCCATTAAGGCTAGGTATAAACGCACCCAAGGCATCGGACTCGTCAATCCTTGCATTGTCCAGATCCAACTCAAACTGCTGAATGGAGATATTGTTTTCCAAGGCATAGGTAACACATTCTTCCAGGGTCCATTTTTTTAGTTGAGCGTTGGCAATACCCACTGAAAAGATTGCCATTAGTACTAGAAATCTATATTTCATCTGTTAGGTTGTTAATTTCTTTGATTGATTGATGAATGGCGGTCTATCGCCGGCGGACAAGATCATAATACCCTTGAATCCACCAAATTTTATCCACTACAAACCGTACATCGGTAATGATGAAAAATCATGAATTCCCAAGTCATTGGTTTTTGGATCAATTGCCCGTTTCTATTCTCTTTTTGTCCGATTCCTGTTTTATAGGTTCGGTCTTATTCCATTGCTTTACCTTATCCCCTTCCCGTATTCCGGAAACAATTTCAACATTAATACCGTCCGATATTCCGATCTCGATATCCTTACGTTCAAATTTTTGATCTCCGGCCTCCACTTCAACGAAGGGCTCGTTGGTGCTCTTATCAAATTGCAATAAGGCCTCCGGAATAACTAGAATGCCATCCTTTTTCTCCAAGACCAGGGAGGCATTGGCACTATAACCGGCCCGAATAAGAATATCTTCCTTAACATCAACATCGCCCTCTATCTTAAACTGTACCGCCCCGGACTCATCCACACCTTTTGGTGCTATGAACTTTAGTTTGGCGTCCATTCCCTTGCCTTCTACAGCGCCCAGGGTAATGGTTAAAGGCATGCCCACTTTTAGTTTATCCACTTCCCCTTCATCTACCATTCCTTCAAAAATCATCCGGTTCATATCTGCTATGGTGGCGATGGTAGTCCCATCATTGAAATTGTTGCTCTGGATTACCTGATCGCCTTCCTCCACGGGAATTTCCAATACTGTTCCGTTTACCGTGGCCCGGATATTGGTATTCGCACTGGACGACCCCCCTGCCGAACCGCGAAGAATGATTTGGTAATCGTTCTGGGCATTTTCCAACTCCAGCTTGGCCTGGTCATAGGCCAGGGTAATGTTCTGAAAGTCCTGAGCGGCCACCACCCCTTTGTCAAACAGGGCCTTGTTGCGGTCATAGTCTAATTTGGAGTTGCTCAAGGCCACTTTGGCATTGTTTACCCTACCCCGGGCCTGGTAAAGCGACTGCTCGTTGGGAACCACTTTAATGGTTGCTATGAGATCCCCGGCCTTTACATTGGATCCTTCTTCCAGATAGATCTTATCTATAATGCCCGAAATCTGTGGTTTTATTTCGATTTCGTCTTCGGGGATTACCTTGCCCGTTACCACGGTTTTCTTTTCAACATTGGCAATAAACGGCTCATGCACATCATATTCCACGACCGACTTACTATTGCTTTTAATAAAGAAGACCGCTGCCCAAAGTGCTCCCAAAACCAAAATACCGATAAGGCCATACTTCAGAGATTTATTCATAGTAAAAAGATTAATTAGTCATAGATTTAAGAACCTGTTTTGCTTTGTTTTTCTTCCTTTTATTCCTCGCGCAACGCATCTATTGGTCGTATACTTACTGCGCGTTGTGCCGGTACCAGTCCGATCAAAACACCTAAAACTACCATAAGCATCAGAGCGCCCAATACATAGGGAATGGGAACCGTTGGGTTGGTATAGGGGAAATCCCCGGCGCCCCGTTCTACCAAAAAATCGATCAAAGCAAGGGTTCCCGCCCCGGCTATGATACCAACAATGCCCGCCAGTAGCGTAAGCACCAAGGCCTCAAATACGATTTGATTTCGTATTTCCGATGGGGTTGCCCCCATGGCCCTGCGCACTCCCAGTTCCTTGGTCCGCTCCTTAACGGATATCAATAAAATATTACCTATTCCTATAACCCCTGCCAAAATCGTGGCTACTCCCACAATAAGGGACAAAAAGGTGAGCCCATCGGCAAATCCCGTAATTTGCTTAAAAGCCTGTCCCAAATTAAAAGACCCAATAGCTTTCTCATCCTCCGGATGCACATCATGCACCCTCCTAAGGACTGCCTTTACATCTTTCTCTACCTGCACCACATCTGCGGAATCGTTGGCGGCAATGGTAAACCAAGCCACATAATCACCGGTATTGTAAAGCTTTTGGTAGGTGGTAAAGGGAATAAAGATGTCACTGTCATTATCAAATGGGCCGCCACCGATGAACTTATGTATACCCACCACTTGAAAACTAATACCATCTATTTCTATATACTCCCCCAAGGGATCCTCATCTTCCTCAAAAAGTTCCTTTTGGGTCCTTTCCCCTATCACGCATACTTTCCTTTGCCGGTCTATATCCTCTTGGTTAATGAACCTGCCCCGGTCATATATTTTTTTGGTAGCTATTTGGGTAAATGCGGGAAAGTCCCCAAAAACGGAATAGTTTCCTGTTTTGGTACCCCTTTTTATCAAACCAGGGTCGGAGCCAAAAACGCCCCTTACATTTCGTGGTGCTATAGCCATGATTTCAGGGACTTGCTGTCGTAGGGCATCGGCATCGGAAAGCTCCAGATTAATAAACCTTCCAGTCCTGAACCCTGCATAGGGCTTGCTTGTGTTCTGCGCCCAAATAAACATGCTATTGCGCGCCACGTTCTCGAATTCCCGCTCAAAACCGTTGTCCAGGCCTTTGGAAGCACCGGAAAGTCCTATATAAATATAGATTCCGATAAAAACCCCGAGCATGGTCAAAAAGGTCCTGAGTCGATTTTTTCGAATCGATTGAAATATCTCGTTCCACGTATCCCTGTCAAACAATTGTCTCATGCTACTCGTCGCGCAAAGCTACTATCGGTTTAATGCTGGATGCCCTTTTGGCCGGGACATAGGCGGCAAGGGCCCCGCATAAAATCAATAGTATTGTTACAAAAACCGCCAGGCCCAGATTTATGCCCGGTCGGGTAATAAAATAGTTTTCCTGCAAACTTTCCCCGGCAATGACATTCAAGACCACCACACCGGCCAACATCCCTATAAAACCGAAAATCCCCGTAATAAAAATGGATTCCAGCATTATGGTATTCGTTATTTTTCTTGGAGTGGCGCCCAGGGCCTTCCGAATCCCGATTTCCTTAGTGCGCTCCTTGACCACAAAAAGCATAATGTTGCTAATGCCAATAATACCGGAAATGATAACCACAAACGCGATGGCCGAAATAATGATCTGCAATGCGCCAGCAAACTGTTGGTTTCGCTTGAGCTCCTCGGCATAGTTGAACACGTTAAACCCCCATGGGTCTTTTGGGCTTATGGTCTTGCGTTGTTTTAGATACGCCTCCAACTGATTTTGAAAAAGCAAGGCACCGGCATTGCCCAAAGTTTCCTTAAAGGCCACGATTAAAACACTAAAATCGTCCTCATTGCCTTCCAGAAGCTGACGTGTGGTATAGGGGATGTAAATAAAGCGTTCCTCATTGTCCCCCCCTTCATCCTGGAAAACCCCTACTACTTTAAAGGCGCTGCCATCCACATCGATATACTTTCCAATAGCATCCTTGCCATCAAATAAATCTTTTTCCACCATCCTGCCTATGACGGCATACTTGGTGCGATCCTGGATATCCTTGGCGTTAATATACCTGCCCCTCATCATTAGGCTGTTCTCCGCAATTAAATGACTGGGCGCAACGCCCCGAGTGTAGTAATAGTCCGACTCGCTGCCAAAAGTAACAAGGTTGCGACGGGATATACGAGGGGTCAAATAATCCAACATGGGGGCAAAGTCCTTTTCAATGGCCGCCAAATCGGAATTGTTGAACTCTATTCTTCGCTTGGCCTTGTACCCACCATAGGGAAGGCTGGTCTGTGTAGCCTCAATGTTCAATATGTTCACCGCATCTTCCCCAAAAAACAGGTCGAAAGTGTTATTAAGGCCGTTGCCCATACCAAACAGGGTAACGAATATGAAAATACCCAAAGCCACGGTAAAACCCGTCAAAAACGTACGGAGTTTGTTTTTTCCTATAGCATCGAATATCTCTTTCCAAGTGTCCCTGCTAAACATATTCGGAAGCCCTTTGCTGCTTTACTTTTTCATCTTTCTCGATAACCCCGTCCTTTAAATGGATAATCCGCTTGCACATATGGGCAATATCCTCCTCATGGGTAACTACCAAAATGGTGTTGCCCTCATCGTTGATCTTTTGGATCAGATCCATTACCTCATAGGAGGTCTTGCTGTCCAACGCCCCCGTGGGCTCATCCGCCAGAAGGACTTTGGGCTCGGCTGCCATGGCACGGGCTATGGCCACCCGCTGTTTTTGGCCCCCGGAAAGTTCACTGGGCAAATGGGTGGCCCATTCCTTAAGACCTACCCTGTCCAAATAGGCCAGGGCCTTTTCCTGACGTTCCTTTCGAGCTACTTTTTGATAGTAGAGCGGCAAGGCTACGTTCTCCATGGCATTTTTATAATTGATAAGGTTAAAGGATTGAAAGACGAAACCCAAAAACTTGTTACGGTATTGGGCCGCCTTGGTCTCGTTTAAATCCTTGATCGGTACACCATCGAGTACGTAATCGCCGCTATCGGCCCCGTCCAACATGCCC
>JBCCZF010000129.1:0-7216 GCA_039188035.1 Bacteroidota bacterium
AAAACTCCGGTAATACAAGGCCAAAATCAAAAGCACTGCAAGCACCGAATATCCGATCAAGCGATTAAAATCGGTTTTAAGATTGCCTAAAAAACGTTCATTTACCCCCTGCCGATCAATAATGACGGTACGGGGCATATTTTCAAAGATTTTTTTTACCGGGGCAATCTGGGCAGAGTCCAATTTAATGAGCGAGTTTGCCGTAATCAAGTCGGCATCTGCATTGACAAAATCGCCTACGGGGATGGTTTTCAACCTTTTGAAATCCTGGAGGGGCAGCGTATTGAAATCGGAATTCAAAAGGGCATAAAAGGCATTAAAGGTAGTGGGCTTAAAGCCAAATGTACTTCCGATGGCCACGAGATTCCGCTGTAGGCTATCTTTTTTCCCGGTATCCCAGAAATCGTTCCATAAGTTTAGTTTTTGCATTTGCCTTTTTTGGGAACCCACGAAGGCCCCCACGCCGCTAAAATCCAGGATTTTGTGCTGGGATTTAAGCTGCTGCAACCGGGCGTTTACGCGGTCATTGACCTGGAGGACCTGCTCCAAATCTGTTCCGTAAGCCGTCACATAAATGGATTTGGACTCCAGATTGGTCAAGGCATCCAACCGTTTCCGGGCCTGCACCAGTTCCTCCGGTTCATAATTGAGTTTGCCGATATCTTTATCAAAACCCACCTTGGAATAGGTGAAAAACCCAAGAAGGAAAACAATACTTACTAGGGCAATGGCCCATTTGCTTTTATGGAAGTCCAAGGCGGCAAAACGATCTAATACCGTGTGCCGTATATTTTTTTCATGCTTGCCCTGGTATACTTGGGGAATAAAAACAAGGGCGAATACCGCTGAGCCCAACACGCTTACAGCGGCAAAAATCCCCAGGTCTTGTAACGCCTGCGACTTTAGAAACAACAAACACAGAAAGGCACAGGCCGTGGTAAGGCTGCTCATTACAATGGCCGGGGCCACTTCTTTATAGAGCCGTTCCACGGAATTCCCGTTTCGGATATGGGTGAGGATATGCAGGGCGTAATCCAAGGTAATGCCCAGTAAAACAGAACCGATACCTAGGGAAATGGCGGAGACCTTGGTACGGATCAGATAGAGCAGGGCCACGGCAAATAACCCGCCTATGGCCGTTGGCGTAAATAGAATTAAGGGAAGGGCCAGTTTTCTATAGAAGAAAACCAACACAAGGAGCAATACGGTCATGGCAATGCCTACCGTAAACTGGATATCTTTTTTTATCTGCTGGGCGTTGGCCACGGCAATCAAGGCTCCGCCAAAATATTCCATGCCTACCCGGCCTTCAAATTGGGTGTTCAATCTTTTTTGGAGGCGGTATAGCGTGTTGGCAAAAGGGGTGTTCCGGGCCGTGTCGTTCGATTCAAATACGGGATCTATGAACAACAGGATATGTTCTTCGTCCTTGCTTAGGAGAAAGCCGTCCTTGATTACAAAATCCTCCCGAAAACCCAGCTCCTGTAATTTTTTAAGGGCGATAAAGGAAATACCCAAGGGATCTTTCAAAAGGGTTTTTTTGGCGAGGATCCCTGAGGGGGAAATCAGCGTTTTGTAGTGCTGCTCGGTAATTTCCGCAAGGCTTTGTTCGGATAGTTTTTGTTCTATAGCGTCATAATCCGTAGCGTCCAGGAACAAGGGGATGTTTTCATAAACAAAGTCGATGGCGTCCAGCATGTCCTCATCCTTCACCTTCCCTTGAATGTTTTGTACGTATTCGGAAGAGGAATGGGCCAGGCTGTCCAAAAACACGGAAGCATATGAAATAAGGTCGTCCGTCCGGCCTTCGTCGCCCCGTTGTAGGTGCACGATGATCTTATCCGCAAAATTGACCGATTTCAATACGTTCTGTAACTCCTGGGCCTCCCGATTTACCGGAATCAATTTGGAGATGTCCTCCTCAAAGGCGATTCGAGAGGACAAGAAGGCCAAACCCCCTAGCAAGGCCAAAAGCAATATCAGGGCGGGCCCGCGCCGCTCGCGCATCCAAGTGTAGGTTGTAAGGAAGAAGCTACCCATTGCGCACTGGAATTTTTTTGCGATCAAAGAAGAGTAACATCAAGTAACCGATAAGGCCAAAAACAGTAGCTCCCAAGGCGGCAAGTACAAAACTGCCGATAACATAGGTCTTAAGATGTTTGAACGCGCCAAAGTCCTGGGTAATATCCTCTAGGGAAAAATGGATTTCGTTCCCGGTAACCCAGATACCGGTCTGTACGCTAAGGAAAACGATAAAGGGAATGAAGGGCGGGAGGCTTACATTGGAAAAAGCAAAGGCAATGACCTTGTTCAGCTTCAAGATTACGGCCAGGGAAAGTACCAATAGGGTTTGAAATCCCCAAAGCGGACTAATGCCAATAAAGGTTCCCAGCGCAATGGACATGGCCTTCTTAAGGGGAGGGTCGCCGCTTTGCAAAAAATCCTCATAAAAAAAACGCTTTATCCCCTTTTTACGGAATTTTCGGAACAGATCTCGGGGTTTTATATAGACCAGAGCAATCAATACCAAGATTGTGTTTAAGGCACTGATGCGCAAGAAATCGGTTAGGGGGCGATAATGGGAAACGCGCTCCTCGGCATCATAAAGCACCCGGATGGGTACATTTTTAAGGCTAATGCCATACCAGGAAGACCGTACCATGGCCTCGATCTCAAATTCAAATTTGTTCGTTCGAAGCGTAATGTCCTTCATGGCCCGGATGGGATACAAGCGAAAGCCGGACTGGGTATCCGCCAGGGTTTTTCCCGTGGTGACCCAGAGCCAAAAATTGGAAAATTTATTCCCAAAACTACTGGCCTTGGGCACGCTTTCATGCCCCATATTCCTACCGCCGATCAACAATAGCTTTGGGGTATCGGAGGCCTTTAGGGCATCTAAGAACACCGGAATATCCTCGGGAAAATGTTGCCCGTCGGAATCCAGGGTGATTGCAAAGTCAAAACCCATCGCCAAGGCTTTCCGAAATCCCAAGCGAAGCGCATTGCCCTTGCCCTTGTTTTTGATTAGTTGTATAAGGGTAAGCCCCGGAAAATCCGCCAAAATGGTTTCCGTAGCGTCCGTGGAACCATCATTAATGACGATAACATCCGAAGTTTGTACCAAGACCCGTTCAATGACGTCCTTTAAGGTCTTTGCATTATTGTAGGTAGGGACGATCACGCAGCATTTGAGCTGGGACATTTTCTGTTGTACGGTTTGGGTATTTGAGGATACGTTGCCTTCCAATCTTTGCCCTCCCTGATCTGGGGTATTTGGTTTGCGCAAAGATAGCCTAAAACAATTGCTTCTCGGCGTGGCTAAAGGAGTCGGATGCCAATACAAAACCCTTGACAAAATCCTTCACTTCTTGGGATGTTTCTTGGGGAAAACCATCCAGAATAAGCTGTTTATCCGCCGCAATGGAGCCTTTGTACTTTAGGAACTTCGGAGCGTTTTCCTGTACCCCTAGGCGCAGGCATCGGATTTCAATATTGTTGGGATCCCTTGCTACGGCCGTTTCCAGAAGCTGGGTTCCTTCTTTAAAATAGGCTTTTTTATCCTTTAGCGCTTTCCCATGCTTTGCACGTATGGTGGAAAGCGCCCCTTTGTAGGCCACCAGAATGGCCGAATCCTCCTGGGAAACCGAAGCTAGGGCCTTGTACAGTTGCCGGGCTATCTCAGGGTCTTCCTGGGCCATGGGGAAGTTCTTGCGGATTTCCTCCAAACGGGGCCCTAATAGAAAAAGAGCAAAGAAGGGAAAAATCAAAAATCGCATTTAATCCGTTATTTGGAAGAGGGCATTCAATTTTAATGCCAGGGTATCCCTGTAGGTCACCGTACTTTTGACCTTGATGGTATTTTCTACCTGGGCAAAATGGATGTCAAGCCCCAATACCGGATTTTTTTCAGGGTTGATGATTTCCATAAACTTGATGTTGGAGCAAGTGCTCAAAAACAAACTTTTTCCGGTGGCCGTTTCGGTAAGCTCCTTTATCATTTGAATCATACAAACTCCGGGCATTACCGGATTTTCCGGAAAGTGGCCCTCAAAGATTTCATGATTCTTGTTCAAGCTAACGGTGGCGAGCAAAACACCTTCATGGTTTTCAAATGACTTTACCTCGTATAGATTTTCAATGAGTACGCTCATAATCTTTTTAAATGAACCGCTAATGGAATGTTGGCATGTATAATGGCAATTTGTTGTGCAATGTTATTATTTATTCCCGAAAACAGGAAGTTCACCTTTTCTTTTCCATGACCTACCCGTACTATTTTTTGCAACGTATCACCCTTAAAGGCATAATAATAGTTTTTGGACAGTAATTGGGTTTCGAACAGACCGCTATTTTCTTGGATATAGGACGAGGTAAAAACCGGGTTTTCGGTGATTAATACCATAAAATCGTGCCTAAGGAGGTCTTTTAGCACTTTTTTGTCCATTTCGGGTAAAATCTGATTCACTTTAAAGTGTTCACCGACGCATTCAAAATCAAATAGGACATTACCCATTTCGGTTGTCAGGACAATTCTATGATGTTGATTCCCCAGCTTTTTTAGGATAAGCAGGCCACTGAAGGCATTCTTGAAAACGTCGATATCCGCCCGGTATACGTAATCCATGGTAGTATCCGAGAAGTAGGGGTTGCCCGGTTGGGTCTCCGATAAAAGGATTTTTGAGAAACCCTGTTTTTTGGGATAGGACCCACAGGCGGCCAGGAGCACAAACAGACTAATGGACAAAAACCGCATCGGGAAGGTCTTCATTCGTTTTGCGGTTGGAAAAAACAATATGGGTAAAGTCTTGGGAAGGCTCTATCATCTTAACGGCGATAACCTCTGCCTGATTATTAAAAATGATATGAAACTCCTGGACGTACTGGGAAAACGTATCGTCCTTGGGCATAAAACGGACTTCCCTGTTCGCTCCGGATTTAAAATAGGAAATGTCGAATTCATCGGTATCGAACAAATCCCCGGTGACACTGGCACGAATCAATTTATTCAGTTGCCCGAAAAGTTTGTTGGCCCCGATATCCACTTGATTTTTCTTTCCTTCATTGTTGACATACATGGTATTCTCCTTGAATATAACCGCGTAGGCAAAGGGATCCACGTAGGCCCATTTTACCTGATTGGGACTCTTGAAGTACAGTTTTCCGCTGGATTGGATATCGTTGGACAAAAAATCCAAATGTTTGTATTGCACAAAATCGGAGCTGATGGTTTCTGTGGTTTCCGCCAGGGATTTCACCTTGGTTCGCAATGTAGCCGCTTCCGAAGCGTCCATTTTTTCCTGGGCAAAGGAGGTTACTCCAATCAAAAACAACAAAACCGGGAACTTACTCATAAGCCTTTATGTTCAAAAGTTCATCCACTGTAACGCATTGTAACTTCTTTTCGACCAAAAATAACAATAACTGTTCCAACACCTTAACCGTTTTTTGCGAAGTATCGTGCAGTAGGATAATATCGCCCTTGGAAATTTTTGAGGTAATACGTTGGAGTACCGCTTCTTCAGATCTCTGGGTAGTGTCCAAGGAACGCACGTTCCACCCTACGGAAACCAAGTTCAACACCTTAACCGCTTTTTGTATGTTCGGGTTGGTAACCCCAAAGGCGGGCCGGTAAAGCCGGGTGGAACGCCCCGTAATTTTTTTAAGGATCGCGTTGGTACGCTCCAATTCGGATATGACCTTGGAAGTGGCCAAAAACCCAAAGAAATTGGTGTGGGAATAGGTATGGTTGCCTATACTATGGCCTTGGCCTAAAATATCCTGTACCAGTTTGGGATGTTGCCCCGCTTCTTTCCCGATAAGGAAAAAGGTGGCCTTGGCGTTGTACTGCCTCAACAATTCCAGCACTTTTGGGGTAAATTCGGGATGGGGACCATCGTCAAAGGTCAAAGAAACCTGATTTTTTATGGCGGTCTTGTTGCTATGTATGGACCTTAGGTGATAGTTCCATTGGATATAGAAGGAACCAAGGGTAGTCACTACAAACCAAGCTGCCAAAACCGCTAGATACATCCAATAAGGAACAGGATGCGCAAAATGAAGGGCCCCTAAAAGGGCCAACAGGATTATGGCGCACGCATTGATGTTACCCCTTCTTAACACTTTTTCAAGAGAACGAGACCGTGGTTTTCCGCGCGGTATTGGTTATACAGCAAAACGGTCTCCAGTTTTTTGGACGATATGGTATTTAACCGTACGGATCTCGGAATCCTCTGGTGTTTTAGGATCTTATTTCCCAGCCAAAAACCAAAGGCCGAAGCCGTATCAAACTCCCCGGATAAATGTTTGTAATACACTTGGGCGGTGTTTTTAAAGACCCCTTCGGAAAGGGTATGGTAATACCCATCAAAATCCCTATCCCCGTTATTTCCCAAGAGCACAACATCCACTTGGGAAGGGGTTAAGCCGTATTCCGAAAGGAAATCGGAAATCCGGCCCTCTAGGGCCCTCTGGGTAATGGTGTTGTAGATTCCAATTCCGCCCAATTCCGCATAGACCGATTCCTTTTTTTCATTGGACAGGACAAAAAAGTTGGATCCCTCCGAGAAGACGGCCCCGGGGCTTTTTGCTTGCAGGAGTTCCCGGGTTCTAACGGCTTCTTGTTTAATGAGGCCCACAAGGCGGTGGGTATCCTCATGATGGGACACCAATTCGTCCACCCCGCCAACCAATACCTGTTGGGCCTCGTTTTCCTGGAGCTGCATTTGGGCATCCAAAAGGGCGGATTCAAAGGAAATGGCTCCATGCACATAGGTGAAATTGTGTCCTTTGCATCCCATGCCCAGTGCTATTTGGCCGGCAACGGTATTGTGGGACGATTGAATAAAGCGGGTAGGCGTCAAATACTGTTCGTCGTTGTCTATGATGTCTTTGACAAAGCGTTCGGAATCTCCAATGCAGCCCAGACCTGTACCCACAATGATGGCGTCGATATCGGATTCCTGGACTTGGGCCTCGGCCAAGGCGGTCTTGGCACTTACCGTGCTCATTTTAATACCTTTCGCCATTCGCCGGGCCGCCGCCGGAGGAATGAATTCCTTATAATTTGGAGGGATTACGGCAAGGGTCGAGGATTCATATTCCACGATTTCGTCTAAAAAAAACGATTGTCCCAAGGTGTTTTGCGGAGAGACAGAACCTACACTATTTATAAAAACGGACATCATATGTTCATTATATCGTCTTTTGGCAAAGCCAG
>JBCCZF010000130.1:0-7214 GCA_039188035.1 Bacteroidota bacterium
AGGAAGAAACCATACCATTTTCCTATTCCAGTAAAAATCTTGGGGGCATACAGATCCTCACCAAATCCGGGACACTTTGGGGCACGGAACGGGAGACGGCCCTAATCCAGGGAAACCTTATACATTATATATTGGGCAAAATACAGATTGCCGAAGATTTGGATAAGGTACTTACCCACCTAACCCAAAATGGGGATATCGCGAAGGACGAAACGGTATGGCTTCGGAAAACGATACGCCAGGTTATCCATCACCCTCAACTGGAAGAGTATTTTGCACCGGGCAACCAAAGCATGAACGAGCGGGAAATTATTTTGCCCAATGGAGGCCTTATGCGCCCGGACCGTGTTGTTGTGGAACGGGATACTATATCCATTTTGGATTACAAAACCGGCGAACAACGCAAAAGCCATAAAGAGCAACTTCAGGAATACGCCCGGATTATGGAAAAAATGGGATATGCCATCAAGAACAAAATCTTGGTCTATATTACCGATCAGGTAACTTTAGAGTATCTTAACTCCGCCTAAATTCCGGGGTCTAACACTATTTGTTGAAAATCAATATACATGTACGGCAAGATAAAAGCACATTTGCAGGAGGAGTTGGAGACAATTCGCGAAGCGGGCCTTTTTAAGGAGGAGCGGATAATAACCACCCCACAGGGCGCACGAATAAGGACCGATACGGGAAAGGAGGTCCTTAATTTTTGTGCCAACAACTACCTGGGGCTCTCCTCCCATCCCGCTGTTATCCAAGCGGCGAAGGAAACCTTGGATTCCCATGGTTTTGGAATGTCTTCGGTACGTTTTATTTGTGGCACCCAGGATATCCACAAAGAACTGGAAGGTCGCATCGCCCAATTTTACGGAACGGAGGATACCATTTTATATGCTGCCGCCTTCGATGCCAATGGAGGGGTATTTGAACCCTTGCTCACCGCCGAGGACGCTATTGTTTCGGATTCCTTGAACCACGCCTCCATTATAGATGGCGTACGCCTCTGTAAGGCAAAAAGGTACCGATATGCCAATGGGAACATGGGAGCACTTGAACAGCAGCTGCGCCAAGCCAGGGAGGATAAGGCCCGTTTTATCCTCATCGTTACGGATGGTGTCTTTTCCATGGACGGACTAGTGGCTCCTTTGGACAAGATTTGCAACCTTGCGGATAAGTATGAGGCAATGGTTATGGTAGACGAATGTCATGCCACAGGCTTCATTGGGGACACAGGGAAGGGAACCCTGGAACAAAAAGGTGTTATGGGACGCGTGGACATTGTAACGGGCACACTGGGCAAGGCCTTGGGTGGGGCCATGGGCGGTTATACCACCGGGAAGAGGGAGATTATCGAAATGCTGCGGCAACGATCGCGTCCCTATCTCTTTTCCAATTCCCTGGCACCTGCCATCGTGGGTGCTTCCCTAAAGGTTTTCGACCTTTTGGAAAACGATTCCGGCCTGCGGGACAAACTGGCCCGCAACACGGCCTACTTCAAGGAAAGGATTAAGTCGGCCGGTTTTGATATTATTGACGGGGATTCCGCCATTGTGCCCGTAATGTTGTACGACGCCAAACTGTCCCAACAAATGGCCCGTCTATTATTGGAAAAAGGAATCTACGTAATCGGCTTCTTTTACCCGGTGGTCCCCAAGGGAAAAGCCCGTATACGGGTGCAACTTTCGGCGGCTCATGAGATAGCCCATTTGGATGTAGCTGTTTCCGCATTTCTTGAAGTAGGAAAGGCTTTGAAAATCGTTTAAGTGCCTCATTCCCTCCATAAAATGCGTTAAAAAAAATAAACGATTGATTTTGTTAATAATATTTAACAACTTACATTTGCAGCTAATAAACACTTAAACTTAAAAATTTGAACATGAAACATCTTAGCAAATTAATGATTGTTGTCGTCCTGCTCGTAGGGCTAAACAACATCCAAGCTCAAGACGAGAACAATCCTTGGCAGGTTCAGTTTGGGGTAAATGCCGTTGACGTATATCCAACGGGGGATGTAAGTTCTTTTGGTAATGAGTTCTTCAATGCTACCGACCACTGGAACATTTTACCATCCATTTCCTACGTTGGGGTTTCCAAGTACGTTGGCAGCGGTTTCTCTATTGGTGCCAGAGGTTCCTTGAACAAAATTGAGAAGCTGGGAGATGTAGCTGTTGATGATCTTTCATACTACGGTATAGATGGTACCATTAAGTATAACTTTATTCAAAACACGGTAATAGATCCCTTTTTGGAAATCGGTGGGGGGTATACCTGGGTCGATGAAATTGGTGCCGGTACGGCCAACGGTAGTGCTGGTGTTAACATCTGGTTCAATGAAAATATAGGACTTACCCTTCAAACGGTTTACAAGCATGCCTTTGAGGATTACTTACCCGTGCACTGGCAGCATTTGGGAGGGATTTCCATCAAGTTCGGAGGAACCGATACCGATGGCGATGGTGTCTACGACAAAGACGATGCCTGTCCTGAAGTAGCCGGTCTTGAAGCTTTCAATGGTTGTCCGGACTCTGACGGCGATGGCATTGAGGATAGTAAGGACAGTTGCCCTAACGCTGCTGGCTCTAAGGAAATGAACGGTTGTCCCGATTCCGATGGTGATGGTATCGCCGATAAGGATGATGCCTGTCCAAATGAAGCAGGACTTGCTGCCTTGGCAGGATGTCCTGATTCCGATGGTGACGGCGTTGCCGATAAGGACGATCAGTGTCCTAATGAAGCTGGCCCTTCCGCCAACAACGGATGCCCATGGCCCGATAAGGATGGAGATAGCGTATTGGACAAGGACGATAAATGTCCTGACGTTGCCGGAACTGTAGCCAACCAAGGATGTCCCGAAGTAACCGAAGAGGTTCAAAAGCAATTGAACGATTATGCCAGGACTATCTTGTTCGATACCGGTAAAGCTAGCATCAAGGCCGAGTCCACAGGGGTTATGGTAGATATCATCCAAATTTTGAGCGAGTACCCAACGGCCAAGTTTACTGTAGAGGGCCATACGGATAGCGTAGGTAGTGCCAAATTGAATCAAGGCCTATCCGAGAAAAGAGCACTTTCCGTAAAAGAGTTCTTGGTAGGAAAAGGTATTGACGAGTTCAGGTTGTCTGCCATAGGATATGGTGAGGACAAGCCAATCGCTACCAACAACACCAGAGCGGGTAGAAAACAAAACAGAAGGGTGGAAATAAACCTTGTAAAATAGGCAAACCCAAAACAATACAATAAAAAGCCCTGATCGTTTGATCAGGGCTTTTTATTTTTGGCCCATGAGGACCTTTTTGGAAGAAGTTGTTGCGGATGTACGCCATACGCATTCCACGTTATCAAATCTTGTTTTCATCCTGCCTAGTAAGCGGGCAGGAACTTTTCTGAAACAAGCCATTGCAGCTTCCAGTACTTCGCCCACCCTCTCTCCGGAAATCCACAGCATAGAAAGCTTTGTGGAAAAATTATCCGGCCTTCGCCAAGTCAGCGCCCCCGAACAACTTTTTCTACTGTATCAAGCCTTTCTTTCCGCCAAATCCCCAAAAGAAAAGGAACGTTTTTATAGTTTTTCGAAATGGGCGGGATCACTGTTACAGGATATAAACGAAATAGATCGATATCTTATTAATACTCAAAAATTATTTGCC
Source organism: Bacteroidota bacterium (assembly GCA_039188035.1). Taxonomy (GTDB): domain Bacteria; phylum Bacteroidota; class Bacteroidia; order Flavobacteriales; family Flavobacteriaceae; genus Ulvibacterium. Next base: position 3,648 of record JBCCZF010000130.1, read on the forward strand.
AATCTTGCAGAGGTACAGGAAATAAACCATTGGTCCCTACAAGCGGAAAAGACTGGGATGATGGAAGCGCACGTACAGTTTTGGAACAGTTTGGGCGAACTCTACACCCACTTTAATCAAGGCCTTTTAAAAAAGGGGTTGGGGCACCAGGGGCTCCTTTACAGATGTGCCCACGAAAGGGTGGACGACTACTTGAATCAAAACCCTGAACGGTCTCATGTTTTCATAGGTTTTAATGCCCTCAACAAGGCCGAGAGTGAAATTATACAATCCTTTCTATGCAGGCCTACAAACCATATCTATTGGGATCTGGATGCACGTTTTTTGGAAGATCCCCATCACGACGCCGGTTATTTTATCCGGAATCATCTAAAAAGGTGGCGATACTTTCAAAATAATGGTCCAAAAGGGATCAAAAAAAAGGCGGAGGTCAAAAAAGATATCCAAATTATTCGTGTCCCCACCCCCGTGGCCCAGGCCAAATACATAGGGAATCTCTTAAAGGACCTGGACAAAAAAGATAAGGCCTCCCTCAGGACCACGGCCGTTGTCCTTGGGGATGAAGGCCTTTTAAATCCCCTGTTACATGCCCTGCCCCAGGAGATTTCCACCGTAAACATTACTATGGGCTATCCCTTGGGCAAAAGTATCATGGCTTCCCTTTTCTCCCAATTATTTGGCCTGCACGTGCATAAAACTGAACGGGGTTGGTACCACAAGGAAGTCCTGGAGCTATTGGCACACCCTCATATCCAAATCCTATGGACAACAAAACAGGGGCATAACGTAGCCCGTTTTCTAAGTCAGCACGTCCGGGAAAAGAATTGGATTTACCTAACTCCGCTACGCCTCAAGAAAGCACTCGATTGGAATAAAAATCCAATTTCTCCCTTATTTTGGGAGTCACCGACTCCTAAAAGATTTGTAGCTCACTGCGTAACCATTATAACACGTCTAAAGGAAAAGTTGGGGAGCCATGGGGATGCCCTTTCCTTGGAATACCTCTACCGTTTCCATACCATTTTTAATCAGCTACAAACTCTTTTGGATACCTATTCATTTATTGATGACCTAAACGCTCTTAAACGCGTCTTTGATGAACTCCTATCCACGGAAACACTGGATTTTTCAGGGGAACCCCTGGAGGGCCTACAGGTTATGGGCATGTTGGAAAGCAGAAATCTGGATTTTGAAACCGTTATCCTCGCTTCCGTGAACGAAGGGATACTTCCCCTAGGGAAGACCAACACATCCCATATTCCTTTTGACCTAAAAGTACACTATGGCCTACCCACCTACAAGGACAAGGATGCGGTATACACCTATCATTTTTACCGATTGCTACAAAGGGCCAAACGCATCTTTGTTTTATATGTTACCCAGACCGATGGGCTTCAAGGCGGCGAAAAAAGTAGATTGGTCCAGCAGTTGCTCACAGACAAATCGCTTACGGGTCAAATTACTGAAAAAACGGTTGTTCCACGTTTAAGGGCATCTCCCAAAACACCGACTTCCTTTAAAAAGACCCGAGATATTCTTGAACGCCTGCGACATCGGGCGGCAAGGGGATTTTCCCCTACCTCGCTCACGAATTATATCAGAAATCCCATTGATTTCTATACCCAAAACCTCTTGCAGTTGAACGACATCCAGGAGGTGGAGGAAAATATGGCCCCCAACACTTTCGGAACCATTATCCACGATGTGCTGGAGAGTCTTTACAAACCCTATGTGGGAGGCTATCTTGCGGAAAGCACCCTCCAAGAAGCCAAGCGTAAAGTCGAGAAATGCGTGCGACACCATTTTGAACGAAGTTATCCGGGGAGCGACCTATCTACTGGGAAAAATCGCATCGCCTTTCAGGTCATTTTAAAATACATCCATAATTTTTTGGATACGGAGATAGGGGAACTAAAACAGCATCGCATCAAAATCATTGGTCTGGAGACCCAATTTGAAAGCCCCCTGGATATCCCAGAGTTGGATTATCCCGTTGTACTCAAGGGAAAATTGGATCGTATTGACGAAAAGGACGGGACTATCCGTATCATTGACTACAAAACAGGAACCACTACCCCGGCCCAAGTAGAAATTTGGGATTGGGATACCCTTACGGCCAACTACGATCATAGCAAGGCATTCCAGTTACTTTGCTACGCCCTGCTCTACAGCACCAAAACTTCATTTCAAGGAATAGAAGCAAGTATACTACCTATTAAAAACCTGAACAACGGGCCGTTTTCCTTTGCTCTAAAACCGACCAAAAACAGTAGAAAAAAGGATAAAATAGTGACCCATGAAGTCCTCAACACCTTTAAGGTCCAACTAAAAAAACTGATTCTGGAAATCTGCAACCCGGAAATCCCCTTTATCGAAAAAGAAGTTTGATCTAAAAGTTGTTTTAATGAACCGTAGAACTACTTTTTGTCCGGTCTACTAGGGCGTACCTCTACTTTACTGGGTAAGGTACGGGGATGCATTTGTAGCAAATCCAGCACCAACTTCCCAATATCTTCCGGTTGAATTTTCCAAGCATCCTTATCATCCGGGGAATTGCCATTAAAATGTGTTGCCACAGAGCCTGGCATAATGGTAGAAACCTTAATGTCATATTTCCGTAGATCCAGCATGGCCGCTTGCGTAAAGCCCACCACGCCAAACTTGGTCGCATTGTATCCGGCCCCGGAAGCAAAAAAATTGGTTCCCGCCAAACTGGCCAAGGTCATATAATACCCCTTAGATTCCTTTAAGGCCTCCACGGAAGCTTTTAAGGTATGGAAAACCCCATTCAAATTGGTATTGATCATGGCGTGCCAATGCTCTTCCTCCAACTCGTCCACCGGGGCAAAATGGCCTACCCCCGCATTGGCCAATACCAAGTCTACCTGGCCCCACTTTTCCAATACGTTCTGTATGGCGGCAATCTCATCCCCTTGTTGGGTTACATTGGATTGCAAGGGCAGCACATAGTCCCTGGATCCCAATGCCGTTGCGGCCCTTTGAACCGCATCTCGATTACGACCGCTAATGGCCACCTTCATTCCGGCTTCCAACAATTTTTGGGCCACGCCAAATCCAATTCCCTTGGAGCCTCCTGTGATATAAGCTACTTTATGCTGTCCATTTTCCATAGTACTCGACCTTGATTGTACGACCAAGATACGCAAAGCATGGAATATTCAAGTTTAGTCCGAATGGAAAGGGTTTTTTTGGTGGAAAGTCTGCAGCAGACATCCCTTGATTTTGAAATATGGATACGCTTAAAGTGTACACGCCAATACGGTTTTCCAAAGTTCGGGAATACGGGAACCGATAGCCATCGGGAGAACCGGTCACCTTCCCGACATGTGTAGGAACGCCTCCGGCCCGCTTAGCCTTTAGAAATAATCCATTCGATATATTTCCTACTTTTCTTCTTTTTGATAGCTCTTTCGAGCCTTGAGGCTCCCGCCCTGGTTTCAAAACACTTGCTATAACGCAATTGCCAGTCCCTGGCCTTTTTGTGTAGGGGGCACCATTGCCTTGGTTATGCCGGCGAAGTCTTTCCTCCAGATTCTGGCAATGACC
>JBCCZF010000131.1:0-7209 GCA_039188035.1 Bacteroidota bacterium
AAAATTAGTAGTGTTCGTTGATTATTCATCTTTGGGTTCTTCCGGTGGGGAATCATCCTTTTCACCCGGCCCTTCATTATCAAGAGCCGTGCCATCTTCCATAGTTACCTCAATATCAAGGATATTTGTCTCATCCAAATCGTCCTCGTCCTTCATTACCTTGGCCACAGCGGCTATGGAATCGTTCTCTTTTAGATTGATCAGTCGTACTCCCTGGGTAGCCCTTCCCATAACGCGCAAATCCTCCACGCCCATTCGAATAGCGATCCCGGATTTGTTGATAATCATCAAGTCGTCCGAATCGGAAACGTTCTTGATCGCTACCAATCCTCCCGTTTTTTCCGTAATGGAAATGGTCTTTACACCTTTACCTCCTCGGTTAGTGATACGATAGTCATCGATACTCGATCGTTTTCCATACCCGTTCTCGGAGACGACCAGAATATCCTCATCAAAATTATGCACGGAAATCATTCCAATGACCTCATCCTTTTCGTTGGCCAAGGTAACCCCGCGCACCCCTGAGGCATTTCTTCCCATGGGTCGGGTCTTCCCTTCCTCAAAACGGATGGCCTTTCCAGATTTTAGTCCCAACACAATTTGGCTGGAACCTGTGGTAAGCTTGGCCTCTAATAATTCGTCGTCCTCTCGGATTCCAATGGCATTTATACCATTTTGTCTTGGTCGTGAGTATTGCTCAAGAGAGGTTTTCTTCACAGTACCTTTCTTGGTCGCCATAATAACATAATGGTTGTTTACGTAATCCTCATCCTTTAGATCCTGGGTACAGATAAAGGCCTTTACATTGTCGTCCTGCTCAATATTAATCAGATTTTGGATCGCACGGCCCTTAGAAGTTCTACTGCCTTCCGGTATTTCGTACACCCGCATCCAAAAACACTTCCCCTTTTGGGTAAAGAACAACATATATTGATGATTGGTGCCTACAAAAAGGTATTCCAAAAAGTCCTCGTTCCGGGTAGAGGATGCCTTTTGCCCCACTCCTCCCCTATGTTGTGTCTTATATTCCGTTAAGGGGGTCCGTTTGATGTAACCGGCATGCGAAATGGTAATCACCACTTGTTCGTCCGGAATCATATCTTCAATGCTAAGATCTCCGCCCGCAAAGTTGATTTCGGACCGGCGGTCGTCGCCATATTTGTCCTTGACTTCCAGAAGTTCGTCCTTTATAATCTGCATACGACGCTCCTTCTTGGCCAAGATATCCTTTAAATCGGCAATGGTCTTTATAATTTCCTCATATTCCGAGCGTAACTTGTCTTGCTCCAGACCGGTAAGTTGGCGCAATCGCATTTCCACAATGGCTCGGGCCTGGATTTCGGTAAGCTCAAAACGTTTGATCAGATTTTCCCGGGCCTCGTCCGCATTGGAAGATCCCCGAATAATGGCGATGACCTCGTCAATATTGTCCGATGCTATGATAAGTCCCTCCAGGATATGGGCACGATCCTCCGCCTTTTTTAATTCAAATTGGGTACGGCGGGTAACCACATCATGTCTGTGCTCCACAAAATAGTGGATCATTTCCTTTACGTTCAACACCTGGGGTCTGCCGTTTACAAGGGCAATGTTGTTTACGCTAAATGAGGATTGTAGGGCCGTATACTTATAAAGGGTATTAAGTACGATATTGGGAATGGCGTCCCGTTTTAGGAAATACACGATACGCATGCCCTTTCTGTCGGACTCGTCCCTTATGTTTGATATTCCTTCTATTTTTTTCTCATTGATCAAATCGGCGGTCTTCTTGATCATATCGGCCTTATTGACCTGAAAGGGTATCTCGGTAACTACGATACATTCGCGTCCCTGTACTTCCTCAATTGTGGCCTTGCCTCGAATTTTGATCCGTCCGCGTCCTGTGTGGAACGCCTCCTTGACCCCATCATAACCGTAGATAACCCCCCCCGTGGGAAAATCAGGGGCCTTAATATGGGCTATAAGCCCATCGATCTCAATGGCATCGTTATCAATATAGGCGATCGTACCGTCTACCACCTCGGAAAGGTTATGTGGCGGCATATTCGTGGCCATGCCCACGGCAATTCCCGACGCACCGTTCACCAAAAGATTGGGAATTCTTGTGGGCAATACCGTAGGTTCTTCAAGGGAGTCGTCAAAATTCAATTGATGGTCCACGGTATCCTTGTCGATATCGGACAACATCTCGTCCGCAATTTTCCGCATACGGGCCTCTGTATATCGCATAGCGGCGGGGCTATCCCCGTCGACGGAACCAAAGTTGCCCTGTCCGTCAACCAACATATAGCGAAGGCTCCATTCCTGCGCCATGCGCACCATAGTGTCATAGACCGAGGTATCGCCATGGGGATGGTATTTTCCAAGCACTTCCCCAACGATACGCGCCGATTTTTTATGGGAACTGTTGGATCGCACGCCAAGTTCATGCATCCCGTAAAGCACACGACGATGCACAGGCTTGAGACCATCCCTGACATCGGGAAGTGCACGTGACACAATGACTGACATTGAATAATCAATGTAGGCCGATTTCATCTCGTCCTCAATGTTTATGGGAATCAATTTTTCTCCTTCGGCCATTCTGTAATTTCTTAGTGTTTTGGTTTATCAAAAAAGCATGCCAATATACGTAAAATGGAAGCTTTTGAAACAAATACCGACCATTTTATTAAATAATTTATCAACAAGTTTGCCCATTGTTTTGGCAGACAAATTCATGTCGTTCAGCCTAGCAAATCGGTGCTTTTTTCGTGAATTGGAACTAGTTTGTCGAATATAGGTATGGTATTTGCCTCTAATACGGTTAGATTTACTAATTTTATAGTTGAAAGAAAATTCTATGGATGATAATTTTTCACCTCGCGTAAAGGATGTTATAGCCTATAGTAAGGAGGAAGCACTTCGTTTGGGCCATGATTTTATTGGCACCGAGCACCTAATGTTAGGGCTTTTGCGGGACGGAAGCGGAAAAGCGATAAGCATATTGGATGCCCTGGAAGTGGACCTGGAGCATTTGCGAAGAAAGGTCGAAATCCTAAGCCCTTCCAATCCCAATCCGGGAGGGACCCAAAAAGATAGGAAGAACCTCCATTTGACGCGGCAAGCCGAACGGGCCCTTAAGACTACTTTCCTGGAGGCCAAGCTCTTCCAAAGTTCTTCCATTAATACGGCACATCTGCTTCTTTGCATATTACGCAATGAGAACGACCCCACGACCAAGCTTTTGCACAAGTTAAAGGTGGACTACGATAGTGTTAAGGAGCAGTTTAAGTTTATGATAACCAGCGATGATGATATCGTCGATGCCCCTACTTCGGAATCCTTTCCCAGCGATTCTGACGATCCTGCCGAAGGGAAGGAAGGTTCTTTTGGCACAACATCGGGTCAAAAAGGGAACAAGAAATCCAAGACTCCGGTTTTGGACAACTTTGGCAGGGATCTTACACGCCTGGCCGAGGAAAACCGATTGGATCCCGTTGTAGGCAGGGAGAAGGAGATAGAGCGTGTCTCCCAGATTTTGAGCAGGCGCAAGAAAAACAATCCTTTGTTGATCGGGGAACCCGGAGTAGGCAAAAGTGCCATTGCCGAGGGACTTGCCCTTCGCATCATCAATAAAAAGGTATCGCGTATTCTATACAACAAACGGGTGGTGACCTTGGATTTGGCCTCTTTGGTGGCCGGAACCAAATATCGGGGTCAGTTCGAGGAGCGTATGAAGGCCGTGATGAACGAACTGGAAAAAAACGACGATGTTATCCTTTTCATTGACGAGATACATACGATTGTAGGTGCCGGCGGAGCTACTGGAAGTCTGGATGCCTCCAATATGTTCAAACCGGCTTTGGCCCGTGGGGAAATCCAATGTATCGGTGCCACTACGTTAGATGAATACAGGCAGTACATTGAAAAGGATGGGGCCCTGGAAAGACGCTTTCAAAAGGTAATCGTGGAACCGACATCAGTGGAAGAGACCATTGAGATTCTCCAAAATATCAAGGAAAAGTACGAGGACCACCACAATGTGAGCTATACGGACGAGGCCATTGTGGCCTGTGTTAAGCTTACGAATCGTTACATGACGGATCGCTTTTTGCCGGACAAGGCCATCGATGCGATGGATGAGGCAGGCTCCCGGGTACACATTGTAAACATGGATGTGCCCAAGCAAATCCTGGAACTGGAAAAACAGTTGGAGGATGTTCGGGAACTGAAAAATAGCGTGGTTAAAAAGCAGAAATACGAAGAAGCTGCCAAGTTAAGGGACGATGAAAAGCGTTTGGAAAAGGATTTGGCCAATGCCCAGGAAAAGTGGGAAGAGGAAAGCAAACGGCATAAGGAGACCGTTACAGAGGACAACGTAGCCGATGTAGTATCCATGATGAGCGGTATTCCAGTAAACCGAATCGCCCAGACCGAAAGCAACAAACTGGCCGAATTGCCGGATTTGATCAAGGCCAACGTTATTGGCCAGGACGAGGCCGTGGCCAAGGTGGCCAAGGCCATACAGCGGAACCGGGCCGGTTTAAAAGACCCCAACAAGCCCATAGGTTCCTTTATCTTCCTAGGGCAGACCGGGGTTGGCAAGACCCAATTGGCAAAGGTATTGGCCAAAGAGCTTTTTGATTCCGAGGATGCCTTGATACGGATCGATATGAGCGAGTACATGGAAAAATTCGCCATTTCCCGTTTGGTAGGCGCCCCTCCGGGATATGTAGGGTATGAAGAAGGCGGCCAGTTAACGGAAAAGGTGCGTAGAAAGCCGTATTCCGTAGTGCTCCTTGACGAAGTGGAAAAGGCGCACCCCGATGTGTTCAATATGCTGTTACAGGTATTGGATGATGGGTATCTGACCGATAGCCTGGGAAGAAAAATAGACTTTAGGAATACCATAATTATTATGACCTCCAATATTGGGGCACGCCAACTCAAGGATTTTGGGCAAGGTGTCGGCTTTGGTACTGCAGCGAGAAAGGCCCAGGAGGACAGCCATCAAAAGAGTGTCATAGAAAGTGCACTTAAGAAGGCATTTGCTCCGGAATTCCTCAACCGAATTGACGATGTTGTTGTCTTTAATCCTTTGGAGCGGGAGCATATCCACAAGATTATCGATATTGAATTGGACAAATTGTTTATTCGCATCAAGGACATTGGATATGCCCTTAGCCTAACGGAAAAGGCCAAGGACTACATTGCCGAAAAGGGCTTTGACAAACAATATGGTGCCAGGCCCCTAAAAAGGGCTATCCAAAAATACATAGAGGACGCCTTGGCAGAGGAAATTGTAAATGCCAATCTAGAGGAAGGCGATAGCATCCATATGGATCTGGACAAAAAGAAGGACGAACTCTTGATTACCATCAAGAAACCGGAAAAGTCCTCCAAAGCGTAAAGAGAGATTCCGAAGCGGAAAAAGGGAACCCTTGGTAAGGGTTCCCTTTTTTTATTCCCTGTTTTGAGATACTGTAAGAATTAAAATACAGGGATTACCACTAATCGCAGTATAAACGATATTTGCGCCTTTAATCTATTTTATTATAGGATAAGGGGGCATACCGCTACTTTCGTTTCAGACACTAAACACCATATGAAAATGAGAGTGGGACAACCCAAAAAAACCGTCATTGTCCGGGAATACCAATTGGAAATTGGTAAGATACAGGTCTATGAGAACTACATGGTATCCATTTTTGACGAGGGTGCCACTCTGACCTTGGAACGGGCGTACCAGATTATAGGGATATCGGAAATCCATTTTAGAAACAAAAATTTTGGCTATATCAGTCTTCGCAAGCATTCCTATGCGGTTGACCCCACCATTTATAGTTATTTGCGGGAACTGGAAAACCTAAAGGCCTTTGCCATTGTCTCCGTTAAGGAAATGGACATGCACAACTTTAAGATAGAGAAGTTGTTTTACAAAAAGCCCATGAAGTTCTTTATTGAGTTCAATAATGCACTCGCCTGGGTGAAACAACGAATACGGACAAGCAGGACCTGAGTCCGTCCTATAACGCAAAGCGCTTACCTATTCCTCCTTGTTGGCTACCACTTCCTGTTTTTCGGGAGGCGCGAACAAGTCCAAAAATGCAGGGCCGATTCCTTCAATGATGACACTGGCCGTCAAAGCCTGATAGCCGGTATGTTCTACTTGAATATCCCCGGCCCTTCCGTGGAGATACACTCCAAAAATTGTGGCTTGCAACGGCGGATAACCTTGGGCCATTAATCCCGTAAGGATTCCCGTAAGGACATCCCCTGAGCCCGCAGTAGCCATTCCAGGGTTTCCCGTTACGTTTATATACCCTTTCCCCTGATATACAATTAGGGTATGGGCTCCCTTTATCACAAGCACACAATCGTATTTTTTGGAAAAAGACCGGGCCTTTTTCAATTTCCCAAAATCGTCCTTCCAAGATCCTATTAAGCGCTGTAATTCTTTAGGATGCGGGGTAAGGACCGTTCCTTTTGGCATTTCCTTCAACAGGGCCTTATTCTTCGCCAGTATATTGATTGCATCCGCGTCGATTACCATGGGCGTTTTGTTCTTGGAAAGAAAATTGGAAAACGCGTTGACCGTAGCCTTATCGGTTCCCATACCGATCCCTATACCAACGCCCTGGGGTTCCAGTGCATAATCGATATCCGTTAGTTTTCTTTCCCCGGTATCGGTCAAGGTCATACCCTCCGGGAATGCCGTTTGCACTATGGTATAACCACATTGGGGAACATAGGTGCTTACCAGGCCACTTCCCGCTTTTAAAGCCGCCTGCGCGGCAAGAACTACGGCGCCCATCTTGCCATAACTTCCACCGATGACCAAGGCATGACCATAAGTCCCCTTATGCGAAAACTTTGGGCGGGGCCTATAACCCGCAAGTACTTCGTTTTTACCAACAAGTCCAAAATCGGTTTCCGTTTGGGATAAAAACGTCCTATCCAAGCCAATGTCCAAAACCTCCCACTGATTTAGGAAGACCCCCGTTTCCGGCAAAAAGAAAACCAATTTGGGGGATTGAAAGCTCAACACATAGTCGGCTTGGATCACCGCTTCCCTGTCTTCCACGGCCCTTTCCATAAATAACCCGGAGGGTATATCCACGGCCAAGGTAAAGGCATCCGAGGTATTCAAATCTGCAATAATCCGTTTCACCCAATCCGCGGGCGGCCTATTTAATCCTATGCCAAAAATAGCATCCACAATAATAT
>JBCCZF010000132.1:0-7198 GCA_039188035.1 Bacteroidota bacterium
ATACCGGGAGAAAAAATGATTTGTACACCGCTGTGTCCCAAAATACCACATAGGTAAGGAAGAATTGATGGTTCCCCGAATATATCTAAGAAAACTAATAAACAGCCATGGTTATCCGTTCTTGGCCAGGCCAAAAAGACGGATAAGTCTGCCCAACAGTGTCCTTAACCCGCGATTAAGCACTAGCGCACCGGCCGCAGTTTGGGTCTTGATAAACCCAAGGGTACTACTCAAATTTTGGCGGATCAGCATCTTATTTGCTTCATACCATAAGGCCCCAAAAGCACATAACACCATAAATGCAATAGCCCCGGATATGGCCATCCAAGGCATAAGGGAATGATGCAAAAAACCATATAGCCCCAGTCCGGTAAAGCTACCATACAAGAGTATAAAATGAATTACATATATGGATAAGGTACTTTGTCCCAATTTTAATACGGTAGGATGCGTCAACCATTTTCGAAATAGCATAAACAGGGCGAAAACCACAAAAACATCACCCAAGCGTATAAAGAGATAATTATTGAAATACACCTTCAAGAACAAAGGGATTTCCAGTATTTCTCCCAACCAAAAAAATAGGTCGGACGAAAAGAAAATCAACAGGCCTCCTACGCAGAGGGAAGTTAAAATAGCCACAGGATATATCCCTAAAAAATGTTGAAACCGGGTAAATAGAAGGGCCAAGAACCCTCCAAAAGTGGCATATCCGAGCCAGGGAAAAATCGTGAACACCGATCCGTTGGCCTTCGTGAAATAGTTGGCCAGCACATCGGGCAGAAATGAAAAAGAAAACGCTTCGTACCTCGGTTCAAAAAGAAACAAAATAAAGGTTGTTGCAACCAAGACACCGGGAAAGACCCATTTTCCCAAGTTTACGGTCAACACATAAATTCCCAGGATGCCCAATATGGACAACCCGATGCAGTGCAGTACATCCACCAAATAGAACGAATCATAAACGTTTCCCGTAAGCAGGCCAAAAAGGTTCATACGCAACAAGTACCCTATTATGAGCAATTGTAGACCCCTCTTGATTCCTTTGGCCACTCGTGGATTGTTCCAACCCCTTTGGGGTGCGCGAACAAGCAAGTAGGTAAAGATAAATCCGGATACGGTGAAAAAGACCGGGGCCGTAATACCCCTAAAATATTGCCATATGGCATATCCCAAATGGGAACTGTCCCTATAGCTGGTGTCCAGAAGTCCATCGATAAAGTGTCCCTGGAGCATCATAAGAATAGCCCATGCCCGTATGGCATCGATAAAGTATAATCTTTGGGTCTTGCGCTCCACCTTGCTATCTATCCTGTGCTAGGCATCTTCCCCAATTGGAAAAGTAACTCCACACCTTGGTTTTGTACCTCCCGGTTTATTCCGGACACGTACCAAGTATTTCCCTCTGGTACAGTCCTTTTGGATGTTTCAAGGTTCAAAATTAACCAAAATACTCGCAAATTTTTGGTATTTCCCCTATTTTCGTTGAATAACAAAAAAAAGACCTTAATGACTACCGTCTTGGCATTCGCTGGAAGTAACTCCTCTTCATCCATAAACTATCAACTGGTAAAATACACCACCTCCTTGATCCGGGAACATAAAATTCAGCTCTTGAACATGGCCCATTTACCTTTTCCCATGTACAGCTACGACCACGAAAAGGAAAAAGGGTTCTCCAATTCCCTGGTAGAGCTTAAAGACGATATGCAAAAAGCCGTGGGTTTGGTTATTTCGGTCAATGAACACAATAGCAACCCTTCCGCCTTTTTTAAAAACCTTATCGATTGGCTATCCCGCTTAGATCGGAAATTTCTACTGGACAAGGTGATTTTATTAATGTCCACCTCGGGGGGCAAAAGGGGAGGAATCAGTGCTTTGGAGATCGTGGGCAAAACCTTGCCCCGTTTTGGCGCAAAGGAGATTATTTCCTTTTCCCTTCCCAGCTTTCAAGAGAATTTTAGTTCTGCCGAAGGAATAACGGACAACGCCCTGGCCGCTGAGCATCAGGAAAAACTCAGGGAGTTCCTTTCCAAAATTTAAGGATTGAGAAGCAAGGTCTCGCTATCCCTATCCAATCCTCCCACATTCAAGGATTCCCTGTTGCAATGGGCACAGCAATTTGATGAAATTGTTTGGTTGGACAGTAACGAACATATGGATTCCTATGGATCTTTTGATGCGTTACTTGCGGTAGCGTCCCAGACCCATATCCGCATGGGGCACCAAGGGGCTTTTGAGCAGCTGGCCACCTACCAAACGGTTACCGAGGACTGGCTTTTTGGATACCTTGCCTATGATCTTAAAAATGATGTGGAACACCTGAAATCCAAAAACCCGGATTCCTTGGGTTTCCCGGATATTTTCTTCTTTCAGCCCAAAAAAATAATTCGGATCAAAGAGGGGCAAGCGGATTTTCTGTATCTGGAACAACTAGCACACGAAATCGAAATTGATTTTAAGGCAATTTCCAACACCCGGATAAACAAGGGAAAAACAATGGGGCAGGGGAAGGACCCCAGGATTCATATGGGCATCTTTAAAGACCTCTATTTTCAAAAAGTAGAGGCCATGCAAGACCATATCCATAGAGGGGATATCTACGAAGCCAATTTTTGCCAGGAATTCTATGCAAACGCGACAATAGATCCCTTAAAGACCTTTAAAAAATTGAACGCCATTTCACTCTCCCCCTTTGCCACCTTTTTCAGGTTAAGGGATAAGTACTTACTTTGTGCTTCACCCGAGCGTTATCTTAAGAAAATAGGGGAAACCCTAATTTCCCAACCCATAAAAGGTACAGCCAAACGTTCAAAAGACCCTTTGGAAGACCTAAAACTGAAAGAGGCCCTCGCGAAGGATGCCAAGGAACTGGCGGAAAACATTATGATCGTGGACCTGGTCCGCAATGATCTCTCCAAAAGCGCCCAAACCGGAAGCGTTACGGTAAACGAATTATGCACGGTCTATACCTTTGAACAGGTGCATCAAATGATTTCTACCATTACCGCCCGGGTAGACAAGCAAAAACATCCAGTGGCCCTGCTACGTGAAACCTTCCCAATGGGAAGCATGACAGGGGCTCCCAAAATACGGGCCATGCAAATCATTGAAGAATTGGAATCCTTTAAAAGAGGGGTCTATAGCGGTGCCGTTGGTTATTTTGACCCCCAGGGCGATTTTGACTTCAACGTGGTTATCCGTAGTATTCTTTACAATGCCAGGGCAAGCTATGTTTCTTTTTCGGTGGGTAGTGCCATTACGGCAAAGGCCGATCCGGAAAAGGAGTATGAGGAATGCCTGATCAAGGCCAAAGCGATGCGGCAGGTTTTAGAGGATTAACCTTTTCCAAACAGGACGCTTCCATGACTTTACTATTGAAATGCAAATAGTAGCCGTCAAAACTTGACCTAGGACGGCAAAACCAAAGTTTATTGTCCTATCCCAAAAACCGGCCCTACTATAAATGTCCATTAACATGGGCGCTAAGCCCCAACGTAAGAGAAACCTAAAAATCGTTGGCAAAGGCCGTACCTTTGTACCATGCTAAACGCCTTTAAGTCCCATATGGCCCAAACCTTCCCCGAGCTTTTGCGGGACCCCTTTCTATTGGCTTGTAGCGGAGGTTTGGATAGTATGGTACTTGCCCATATGTGCCATGCCCTACAATTGAATTTTGCCTTGGGCCATTGTAATTTTCAGCTCCGTGGTCCAAGCAGTGAAGGGGACGAGGCCTTGGTACGGCAATTGGGTCGTAGCTGGAATATCCGTTGTTTTGCGACCCGTTTTGAGACACAACGGCATTTGGAAAACCATGGGGGATCCCTGCAAGTGGTCGCCCGGGATTTGCGATACCGCTGGTTTCAAGAGGTACTCGAAAATGAGAATCTCCACTATGTGGTTACCGCCCATCACGCAAACGATAGGCTAGAGACTTTTTTAATCAACCTATCTCGGGGAACGGGCCTGGAGGGGCTTTCGGGAATCCCGGAAAAAAGGCAGGCCATTCGAAGGCCCTTGTTGCCCTTTTCACGAGCGGATATCCTGAAATATGCCCAGGCCCATAACATCCCTTGGCGGGAGGATAGCAGCAATACGGACACCAAGTACCTTAGGAACAAGATTCGCCATGAAATTGTTCCCAAACTACATGAACTTCACCCTTCCTTTTTACACAACTTTGCCCAAACACAAAATCGTCTTGGCGCTTTGGAAATCATTTTGGAAAATCATCTTAGTGACGTCCGCAAGGAAGTTTTTAAACAAAAGGGCGGCCTTGTCCATATCTCCATTGACGCACTTTCCCCATTACGACCCCTGGATACCTATCTCTACTATTTGCTCAAGGACTACGGTTTTACCGCTTGGAAAGATGTAAAATCCTTGCTAAATGGTATGAGCGGTAAAGAAGTCCGTTCCAAGACACATCGATTGGTAAAGCATCGAGAGGTATTGCTGCTATCCCCCCTTGGGGATAGGTCAAGAGACACCTTTCCCATCTTTAGGGAAAACCACCTTATACAACATCCCATTATACTGGACATACAGAAAGTGGACAAAATAGGGGAGCAGGGCAAAAACATACTATATGTGGACAAAGAAACGTTAAAGTATCCCCTATTGTTAAGAAAATGGGGCAAAGGCGACTATTTTTATCCTATGGGAATGCAGGGTAGAAAAAAGTTGGCCAAGTATTTTAAGGACGAAAAACTAAGTGTCATTGCCAAGGAGGAACAGTGGTTACTCTGCTCCGGGGAAGACATTGTCTGGGTCATAGGTCGAAGACCGGACGAGCGCTTTAAGGTAAGCCCGAAAACGCGGGAAATACTAAAATTTGAAACTTCATTATGAAGTACCTTTCATTACTTGCATTGCTTTTAGGGTTTGCCTTAGGTCAGGCCCAGTTTGATGGGAATCCTGTTCAATGGTCCACGCAGATCAACGAGATTTCGAAAAACGAGTACGAACTTGTGATGAAGGGCGAAATCCAGGAAGGCTGGCATGTGTATTCCCAGCATACGGCCGAAGGCGGCTCCTTTCCCAGTGAACTCACCTACAAAAAAGCCGGGGTGGATTACGAATTGATCGGGGCTACCTTGGAGAGTGAAACCCAGACGGAATACAGTGAAATTTTTGAGGTACAGGAGACCTTTTTCAAAGAGAAGGTGGTTTTTACCCAGCGCATTAAGCTACTGCGCGCAGAAACGGCCCAGATTCAAGTAAACCTCTATTTCCAGGTATGCAAGGAGGTCTGCATTCCAATGGAAGAGGATTTTGTGTTCCCCCTCAATGGCAACCCCGTAGGCGTTGCACAAAAAGTGGTTGGGGAAAAGAGCAAGGAGCTCGCTGCGGCCCTAAAGCTCGATTTAAAGAACAAGGAACTGCTCCATACCGTTAATGGGGCCGTTCTGGAATCCAGATCGGGATTATGGACCATTTTTGGGTTGGGCTTCCTGGGTGGACTCATTGCCTTACTGACCCCCTGTGTTTTTCCGATGATTCCCCTTACGGTGTCCTTCTTCACAAAAAGGGCCCAAAAGAGATCCAAGGGCGTCTCCGATGCCTTGCTTTACGGTTTCTTTATTGTGCTGATATACTTTTTGCTTAGCCTGCCCTTTCATCTCTTCGATTCGGTCGACTCCCAAATCTTGAACACCATAGCCACCAACGTATGGCTCAACATTTTCTTCTTTTTGATATTTGTGTTTTTTGCCTTTTCCTTTTTCGGGTATTATGAGCTTACCTTGCCCGCTTCCTGGACCAACTCCATGGATAGTGCCGCAAACAAGGTAGGAGGGGGATTGGGCATTTTCTTTATGGCCGTAACCTTGGCCCTGGTCTCGTTTTCCTGCACGGGCCCCATTCTCGGGGGGCTCTTGGGAAGCACCACTTTGGCCGAGGGGCATGTAGCCACCAACCTATCGACGGGCATGCTGGGTTTTGGCGTTGCCCTGGCACTGCCTTTTGCGCTATTTGCACTTTTTCCCACCTGGTTGAATTCCCTGCCCAAGTCCGGGGGATGGATGAACACGGTAAAGGTAGTCCTCGGGTTTTTGGAACTTGCCCTGGCCTTTAAGTTCCTTTCCAATGCCGATTTGGTAGGAAACTGGGGAATCCTGAAACGGGAGATTTTCTTGGGCATTTGGATATTACTTTTTGTAATGGTAACGCTCTATCTTTTCGGGGCGTTCCGCTTTCCCCATGAGGGGCCAAGGCAAAAATTGCCGCTGGCCCGAAAGACGATGGGCCTTATGAGCTTGGGATTTGCCATATACCTTATCCTGGGGACGTTGAACATTACCACTTTAAAACTGCTGAGTGGCTTCCCGCCACCGGATTTTTATACCCTTCGGGAAACCCAGACCGATTGTCCTTTGGGCATCGCTTGTTTTAAGGATTTTGAGGAAGGGCTAACGCATGCCAAAAAGGAAGGCAAACCCATCTTATTGGATTTTACCGGTTGGGCCTGTGTCAACTGCCGGAAAATGGAGGAGAATGTGTGGAGCAGACCAGAGATTTATACTTTACTGAAAACAGATTTTGTGCTTATCTCACTCTATGTGGATGATCGAAAACCATTACCGGAGGAGAAAAAATTCAATTTTGAATACGAATCCGGCAAGGTAAAGGAAATCAGTACTATTGGCCGCAAATGGGGGACTTTTCAAGATGTAAACTTCAACGCGGCCTCCCAGCCCTATTATGTGCTGATGTCCCCCAACCTGGAAATCCTGAATACTTCCATACAAAACACCGACGCCGAAACCTATTTGGATTGGTTACAATCCGGTTTGCAACGGTTTCGTCGATTGGCCTTACATTAAACTGCTCAGGCAACGGTCGGATCTGGATACCATTCGCCCGAGATTTGTTTCCTGTTTTGAAGATTCAAATTAGGGTAGAATCCCCTTTTTTATCCCTTGTAATAATACTATCTTTCCTAGAAAATACGTAGTATGGGGCTCTTGAAAAAAATAGGGTGGGGGCTTTTGATCATCCTGGTAATTTTGGGATTTATCGTTTTTGTATTTGTCAATTCCCTGGCACCTAATTACCAGGGCCAAGAAGACATGCCCGGTCTATCTACGGCAGTAAAGGTATATTATGACAATTATGGCATACCCCACATATATGGACAAAACGAAAAAGATGCCTTTAGGGTTTTGGGCTATGTCCATGCCCAAGATCGACTTTGGCA
>JBCCZF010000133.1:0-7133 GCA_039188035.1 Bacteroidota bacterium
AGATATATGGTATTTGAGTAAGATTCCTAATTCTTGCCAAAACTTTATGGTGTCCACTTGACACCCTATTTGTCGACACCGTTGGAACTACCAAAACCTGTTTTCGAGCATGGACAATAGGGACATGCCCAAGGCAGCCCCGGAAATAAAAACCGTCCATTCCCGATGTTTTACCTTTAGGACATTCAAAAAAAGAACGGCAATCCCAACGATACAAAATACCACCAACAATTGTCCCAATTCTATCCCAATATTAAAACCCAACAAGGGCACTACAATATCCGAGGGATCCATAATCAACGCCCTAAAGTAGTTGGAGAAATCCATCCCATGGATGAGGCCAAAGAACAATGCCATGCTATAATTCCCTTTCCGGGAGGAACCGGTTTTGGCCGGGCCAATGACATTATAGAGGGCCGTAAGGAAGATGGTCAAAGGGATTAGGAATTTGATGATTTTGGAAGGGATGGAAAGCATATCCAAGGATACCAGTACTAGGGTAACACTGTGCCCAATGGTAAAGGCCGTGACCAAAATGAGAATATTTCGCCATTGTTCCATGCGGTAAACGGCGCAAAGTGCCACAAGAAAAAGGATATGGTCATAGGCCGCCATGTCGGCAATATGCTCAAAACCAAGCTTTAGGTAAAACTCAAAGGGATGCATTTTAGAATTTCAATTGATGGACGGGCGTTTCTTTGTTGAGCATCATACTTTTTGATGCTCCATGGGCATGCACATACACAATGTTGTTTTGGTCAAAGAACAGGTCCGTAAAGACGGCGTTTTTGATTTCCAAGGATGATGGGGACTGTTGTAGCGGGCATTCAAAGTAGACCCATAGTGCCGTGTTATCCCCCTCTCCGCTCAATTTCTTATGCTTTATTTTTAGATCCAACAAGTGGGTATTCGCTTTTACATAAAAAAATCGGTCGAGGTACTCCATGAGCAATTGATTTGCTTTTGGGGATTCATCAGGCTGGCAAAAGGCCAGTTCGGTGCTATAGGGATCAAAGACAATAGCTTCGTTTACATCGGTCAAAAACAGTTTGAGGTGTATGGAGAGCACTTGCCTTTTGGGAATGTATTCAATTTCGCATAAGGATAAGCGTAAGGGATGTACCATAGCGGGCGCCGAAAGCAAAAACCCCAGCACCATCACTCCCGATTTAAGCAAAACACCCATCTATCTTTAGGTAGATTCCCCGGCCTGTATTTTTTCCGCTACGGCCTGTACTTCCTTAAAGACCCGCATTAAGTTACCGCCCCAGATTTTTTCGATCTGTTCCTCGGTATACCCGCGTTTCACCAGTTCAATGGTAATGTTCATCACCTCGCTGGCGTCAAAAACCCCTTCAATGCCGCCACCTCCATCAAAATCACACCCTATCCCCACATGGTCAATTCCGGCGATCTTTACAATATGGTCAATATGATCCGCTACATGTTGTACGGTGGCTGGCGCGTCAGGATATTTGGCGCGGAGTACCTCCATGGATTTGCGCATTTCTTGGCGTTCTTCCTCGGTCATTGTATCAACGGGTTTCATGCTGGCCCGTAAAGCGGCTATGGCGGAGTCCCGCTTTACATTGGGCGGGACTTTCCTCAGGTAAGCGGCCAACATGGTCAATTGTACCACCCCTCCGTTTTTCGCCATGGTTCGTAACATGTCATCGCTCATGTTGCGTTTGTGGTCGGTTACTGCCCGGGCATTGGAATGGCTCGCAATAATCGGGGCTTTGGATAGTTTTATGGCATCGTAAAACACGCTGTCGTTACCGTGGGATACATCCACCATAATACCCAAGCGGTTCATTTCGTCCACTACTTGGGCTCCAAGCCCACTGATACCCCCATGTTCCGTTCCGGTATTGTCCGTGGCGGAATCGGCCAGGTCATTATTGGCGGCATGCACCAAGGTAATGTAACGTACGCCCTTGTTAAAATAGGCCTCTACATTTGTCAAATCGCGTCCAATGGGATACCCATTTTCAATACCCAGATAGATGGCCCTTTTTCCCGCTTTTTCCAAGGCAAGCGCATCCTCCGGGTTTAAGGCCAATCCCACCACGTCCGGATTTCTTGCCGTGGAGGCAATCACGGAATCCAACATTTGATGACACAGGGCCTTAGCGCGCGAGTTGCCGGCATCATCCCGAATATCCTGGGCCACAAAGGCGGCAAAAAAGATAGCATCCAGTCCGCCTTCCTTCATTCGGGGATAGTCCACCTTAGATCCCGTTTCCCTGGGGTCATGGCGTTCCGCCATGTCAAATCCAGGTTGAATCATGCGCAGCGGAGTATCCGCATGGGTGTCCACAGTAAGCACACGGTCATGGATTTCAAGGGCCTTTTGCACCAGTCTTTCTTCCTTGGCCTTGGGATCTGGAGCGGTTGCCTTTTCCTTACAGCCACTTAGGGTTATCGTAAGCAGTACGGCTAAGAAACAAAATGAATTTAGTTTGATCATCGATATCAATTTTGATGGATAGTCATAACGTCAATAGGCTCTTAAATGTACAATAATTAGGATTGGGGAAAGCTTTCAAGCGATGCTTTTGGTCTGCTTTTTAGGAATTCCCAATCTAGGGCTCCTAAGACAGCTCCTGAACCAATTTCTTTAGCATTTCAATACCTTTTTCCAATTGGACCTTGCTGATGTATTCGTCTGCCCGATGCGCCTGCGCAATGGAACCGGGCCCGCAAATAACGGATTGAAAACCTTCGTTCGCAAATTGACCGGCCTCGGCCGCATAGGATACCGTATTTAAGGTGGTGTTACCGGATATCTTTTTGATCAAAGCAACGACATCCGCATCGGCTTTTGTATCCAAGTGGGGTACGGGAGGGTGGTTTTCGATTGTCCGGATCGAAAAATCCGGGAAGATAGGCCTTAATGCAGTTTCCCGTTCGGCGCAATAGGCTTCAAATTCCGAAACGATGCTTTTTATATCATCCATGGGAATGGTACGTAAGTCCCAATAAAAGTTAGCCTTGTCCGCAATGACATTAGGTGCGATACCCCCATTGACCAAACCGATATGAATGGTGGAATGTGGCGGATGAAAACGATCGTCCAATCGTTGATCGGCGATCAACTGGTCCATCTTGTTTTCCAGCCAAAGGATGAGGCGCATGGCTTCATGGACGGCACTTACCTCTTGTTTTATACGACTACTGTGCCCTGCCGAACCGTTTACGTAGGTTTCCAAAATAAATATCCCCTTTTGCCCCACAATGGGTTCCATTAAGGAGGGTTCGCCTATGATGGCATATTTTGGGGTTTCCCGGTAATGGATTTTAATGGCCCGGGCCAATTCCGGAGCGGCCAAGCAGCCGATTTCCTCATCATAGGAAAAGGCAAAATACAGGGGCTTTTTCAACGGGGCCTTTACCATTTGGGGTAACATGGCCAGGCAACAGGCCAAAAAGCCCTTCATATCACAGGAACCTCTGCCGTACAGTCTGCCATCCCCTTTATCCGTAAGTTCAAAGGGATCGGTGCTCCATTCCTGCCCGGCTACCGGAACCACATCGGTATGGCCCGAAAGAATGACACCCCCATCCACGGCAGGCCCTATCCTACAGTGTAACGAGGCCTTATTCCCTTCCGCATTGGGAACCAAACACACGGCAACACCATAGGATTCCAAATAGGTTTTTATCCATTGAATAATGCTCAGATTACTTTCGCCCCCCAGTACCGGAAAGGAAACGAGCTTTGCGAGGATATTTTCAACGGTCATTTGATCCATGGTATAGTATGCTGTTGGTCGGATTTGCTTTGATAACCTCTATCACTTTTTATGTATTTATATGATTTTCATAGGTTTATAACATTCTGTTTAACACCCCTAATCCCGATAGCTATCGGGACTCTCAAGGGGACAATGCCCATATGAAACCTTAGGTCTACAATTGATTTTAATATCATTATCTTCCACTTGATAGCCTTTTTCATATATGAGCTGTCCTATGTCCTAGGTCTGGCCGTCCTACATCAAACTGGGGCCGTTGCGATGTTCATTTTGCCAGCAAGTCAGCTATAATTTAGGGCAACGGCTATGATCAAGATCAAAAAGGCCATACCCAATACCACGATCAATACGGGAAATATAAAACGGATCCACCGGTCTATGGGTACCCGGCACATACTGAGCATGGCGATAAGCCCCCCTAGGGTGGGATTAACGAGATTGGACAGTCCATCGCCTATCTGAAACGCCAGAATCGTGATTTGCCGGGTAAGGCCCAGGGATTCCCCCAAGGGCAGCATAACGGGCAGCGTAGCCAAGGCCTGTCCGCTTCCCGAGGGGATAAAGAAATTGATTACCGTTTGGGAAAGGGACATACAGATGGCCGATGCGTATAAGGGCAAACCCTGTAAAATGGTGGATAGTTGATAGGAAATGGTATCCCCGATGTTTCCCATTTCCATAAGCACTTTAATAGAGGTGGCAAAACCCACCATAAAGGCTCCAGGAGCGGCTATGGATACCGCCTTCAATACGGTTTCACTCATTTCTGTAGCGCGCATTCTTGAGACCAGGCCACAAAGAAGGGCAACTATCAGAAAAATAGCCGAAAGTTCGTTGATATACCAATTCAAGTTAAAGACGCCATATAGAATCACCAAAAGACCTGAGATGAATACCCCAATGACCATCCAATTTTTGGAACCCACCGTATAGTCCTGTATGGGTTTGGACAAGGCCAAATCCCTTAGGTCCAATCCCTTTCCCAAACTTTTATTCGGATTCGCCCTGATTTTTTTAAAATAGCGTACGTTATAGTACGCCATGGCACTCAAGCCTAAAAAACAAAGGACAGTCCGTAGCGGAGCGCCGGAAAATAGCGGTAACTCGGCAATCTTATGCCCTGTGCCCACCGTATAAGGGTTAATGGGGGAAAGTCCAAAACCTATGGTCATGGCCCCAACGGAAATGCCGGCGGCCAATATCAAATCCCCGCCTAGGGCCAGACTCAGTACCGCGGCTATGGGCACCATGGCAATATTGTTTTCATACCCCACGGCAACACCCAGCAACCCATAAATAAAGGTCATGATCACGATAATGCCGGTTTTATTTTTTTGACCCAGTTTTTTGACCAGGCTTCCTACGGCATTTTCTACGGCTTGGGACTTTTCCATAAAACCGAACATGATGGCCCCGGCCAAAACGATGAAGATGATTTCTACTGCGGCTTTATAGCCCAAGGGTATGGCCTTGAACATATCCAAGACGCCAACGGGGGTCGGGGGTATGACCCGATACGAATTGGGCACCACGGCACTCTTGCCATCCACCATAATGCGTTCATAGGTGCCCGCAGGCAGGAGGTGGGTCAATAGGCTCACCAATACCATAATACCAAACAAGATGCTTATGGCGTGCGGTACGCGTTCAAAGAAGGATGTCGATTTGTTTTTTGATGTACCCATTTTGGCCAGTAGCGAAAATATAAAAACTATGGGATACCCTTGGTTTCCGTTTGTAGTTGCACATGGAAATCTATTGCCTATCGGCCCCGTATGCCTCAGTTGCTTTCAACCGTTACCCCCGTATTGTAATGATAAAACTGTTTCAGATTTTTGTAATTGGCGACCAGGGCAAGAGAGGCATCGGAGATATCGGTAAAGGAGAGGTTAAGGTATTCCAGGTTGTTAAGATCGGCCAGTTGGCGGACGCCCGCATCGGTTATGGGATTTTGATCCAAACGTAGCCGTATCAAATTAGGTAAATCATTGACAAGGGTCAGGGACTCATCCGTAATACCACTGTTCTTCAAGTCGAGATGTACAATATGTTCTTTCGCCTTGCCCAATTTTTTAAGCTGATTCTCGGAAATCTGTTCTCCAATTTTAGCGGACACTTCCAGATAATTCAGGTCTTCGGATAAGGGGGCTACCTGGAATCCCGATGCCCGTAAATCGTCCATTACGGAAGGTTCTATGCGGGCTATCGGATTGTTGAGCAGCGTATTGTACTTGCCAATTTTAAAGTATTTCTCCAGTTTGTCCCGTATTTCCCCACTGGCATCCAAGTCGGCCAAAGTAGCATTGGCCTTGGCTCCGGAATCGATCCACCATTCCACGAAACCCACTTGCTCTTTGGATAGGGGTACTTTTCCTTCGGGAGGCATAAAATCCTCGTGGTCTTGGGGCAGGGTTATCCGATGGAAAAGCTCACTTTCGGCACTATTTCCAGGAACTACCGAAGCACCGGATTCCCCACCTTGCATCACACCCTCAAACGAAGTCAGTAATAGCTCGCCCTTTATTTTATCGCTATTGTGGCAACTTGCGCAACGGGCATCCAGAATAGGGGTAATGACATCTTCATAGACCAAGGCCGAATCAATGTGGGTGATTTTTTTGTCTATTCTTTCGACCTTGGGTGGTAACCCTGCCATTTTCCGCACCGGATTCGGGGCATATTGAAAGAGATAGGATGAGCCATGGGTTAGGTTTCCGCCCAAATGTCCGGTATACAAAAGCAGCAATAGTAATACTGCAAACCCCAGCTGTTGTATTAGCGGTCGGATCTTGACCTTCTTTCTGTAGGCCAACAGGGCAAAGGCGAGTATCGCCAAGGCAATACCGCCCCATTGATGTAGGAATACGGTATCCGTATCATACCCCCCTTCCAAGGATAGCATATAGCCCAAAATACAGGCTAAGGCCGCACTAAGGGCACCAAGCCATAGGGTAAGATCTAATAGGAGACCGGCACTTTTGGACGACTCAAATTTGGAAGTTACACCAAGGATAACCGCAAGAATCAAAAAACCAATGGGCAAATGCACGACCAAAGGGTGGAACCTGCCCAAAAAAAGAAAAAAATCACTTACCTGGTTCTCCAAGTGTTATCGTTTAGGAATAGGAATGTTTGGGATACGCTTTGATTTCATGCTACTAGGCCAGGATATCCTTTACCACATGGCCGTGTACATCGGTCAACCGGTAACGACGCCCCTGATGTTTAAAAGTCAATCGCTCATGGTCTATACCCATCAAGTGCATCAATGTAGCTTGGAAATCATGTACGTGAACAGGATTTTGTGTAATGTTATATCCAAAATCATCAGTTTGCCCATAACTCATACCAGGTTTCACACCACCACCTGCCATC